>NZ_JBITFP010000004.1:142953-164144 GCF_044456245.1 Micromonospora sp. NPDC051006 | reverse complement strand
CCAGCACCTGCCCACAAACCTCGCCCCGTTGGGCCCCCCCCCCCGCGCCCCCCGCGGGCCCCCCCCCCCCCCCCCCCCCGCCTCGACCATGTCCAGCCCCGCCGAGGCAGGGCGCCCGCCGGCTGCCCGAAGGCGTGCCTTGCGCAGCCGGCGGCTGACGTACTCCTAGTCGCCGGCCGTGTTGTAGGCCCGCGCCGTCACCCGGGCCTGGCGCGGCAGCTGCCGACCCGCGGGCCAGGAGATCTGCACCCGACGCGTCTCGCCCGGCAGCAGCCAGAAGTAGTTGTCCTCGTATCGGGCGGGCAGGACCCGGTTGCCGTGGGCATCGTCGACGCTCAGCCGAACCAGCGCCGCGACCACTCCCCCCTGGTTGCGGACCGTCGTGGTGACGGTGGTCCGACCGCCGGCGGTACGTGCGCCACTGGTCGTGGTCGACAGTCGGGTTCGCGGCAGGTCGTTGAGCGCCCGCATCTCCTCGGCCTGTCCGTACCGCCAGTAGGTGTTCTCGGCGAGCAGCCGGTCGCGGCTGTCCCGCAGCTCGAGCCGGACCAGGTGCAGCCCCGCGCCGTCCGGGGCGGCCAACGCGAAGACCGGCGCGGTGGCCGACGGCCCGACGTCCACCCGCTGCCGCTGGGGCGTACCCAGCAACCGGCCGCGCAGGTCGTAGCGGCGGGCGGTGACGGTGGCGCCGGTGACCGCCGCGGCGGTGTGGTTGACCGCCCGGACCTGCCAGGTGCCGGGATCGGCCTGCACGTGCAGCGGTTCGCAGCCCTTGCGGGCGCCGAAGTAGGCGCCGTTCACGTCGAGGTCGTAGTCGTACGTCTGCCAGACCGTGCTGTGCCACGCCGGGTGCGACATCCACAACAGCAGGCCGGTGGCGTCCTGCCACAGGTTGGCGTTCCACGCCTCGAACATGGCGCGGTGGCTCTCGTAGTTGACGAACTGCGCCCGGATGGCGAACTCCTCCAACGAGCCGGACTCGCCGAGCCGCGCGTCGATCGCGGCCTGGTACGTGCCGACGCGCTGATTGCCGATGGTCGACCAGTCGTGGTAGTTCCACACCTCGCCGATCGGCCATTCGGGCGCGTCACCGACGAGGTTGCGCATGCTCTCGACGACCGGGATCACGGGCATGCCGATCTCGGTGTGGAACCCGAACGCGCCGGTGTCGTACGTGTTGCGGTTGTTGTACGTCGCCGGATCGACCCAGTGGTAGGGGCCGTGGCCGCTGACGATGCCGCCGGCGGAGTTGGGAATGTAGAGGATCTCCGGGTGCTCGGTGGCGGCCGCGTGCTTGAGTCCGGCGTCGACGATCGGCGGCGGGTCACCCTCGTTGGCGCCGCACCACACCACGATGCTCGGGTGGTGCCGGAACCGCCGGATCGTGTCGGCGGCGATGTCGACGTAGCCGGGCGGGTTGGGCAGGAACTGCCCCGCCTGCCAGAAGTCGTTCCACACCAGGATGCCCTGCTCGTCACAGGCCTGGTAGAGCTCCTCACGGTTGCTGCTGCCGAGCCAGTTGCGGATCATCGTGAAGTTCATGTCACGGTGCATCTCGACGGTGTCGGCGAGCCGGTCGGGCAGCACCCGGCGCAGCAGCTCGTCCCAGCCCCAGTTGCCGCCCCGGGCGAACACCGGCACACCGTTCACGCTGATCTTCAGCTGGGTGACCGCGTTGCTGACCGACTTGACGTCGGTCCACTGCTGCCCGTCATCGGAGACCTGGATGACGAAGTCCCGGGCGTACGCCTGTTCCCAGACGATGGTGACCTGGTCGAAGCTGACCGGCGCGCCGAGGTCGACCTGGATCCACTGGTTGTCCTCGAACTTCGAGGACCACCGGGTCCGCGGGTTGCCGTCGACGGCCCGCTCCGGCCCGTTCGAGTCGCTGTCGGAGGACGAGGCGGTGGCGGTGGCGTGCAGGGCCAGGTCAACATCTGGCTCGGCCTGCCGCTGCACGGACAGCGCCCACATGGAGACACCCCACGAGGTCACCCGGGCGCCCGTCTGAACGCGCAGGTGTCGGGCGGTCTGCGCGGGGAAGGTCTCGACCTGGGTGGCCCGGCTGCCGAGCGGCGTCTCGTTGCTGACCGACTTGACGTCGCTCCAGCCGTCGCCGTCGTCGGAGACCTGGATGCGGTAGTCGAGCGCGTACGCCTGCTCCCAGACCACGGTGACCCGGTCGAAGTCGACAGCCGCGCCGAGGTCGACCTGGATCCACTGGTTGTCCTCGGACTTCGAGGCCCAGCGGGTTCCGGGGTCGCCGTCGACGACGTTGCCGGCCACGTTGGTGTCGTTCTCCGCCGACGACGCGGTGGCGTCCTGGCGCAGGGCCAGGTCCGGACCGGCGCCGTCGGCCACCGACAGCGACCACATCGAGATGCCCCACCCGGTGGCGCGTTGGCCGGCCTGGATGCGAACGTGCCGCGCGTGCTGCCGGTCGAACGTGACCGTCTGGGTCGCGGCGCCGCCGACGAACTCCAGCGGCGGCGCGGCGGGCGGCGAGATCACCACCGGCTGGTGCCAGTCGTAGCCGAACTCGCGGATGCCGAAGCGGAGTTTCCGCCGGTCGCTGACCTCACGGCGGACGGTGGCGGTGAGCTTCAGGTCGTACAGGTGGGGCTCGCCGTAACCGTTGGGCCACCAGAGTCGGGGGTTCGCCAGGCGCAGCGCGCGGAAGCGCTCCGGCGCGAAGGTCACCGTGGTGTGCCCGCCGGCGGGCACCGTCACCGTCGACTCGACCCTGACCTTGTCGAACTCCGCCCGGACGGTGACCGTGGTCGCGGTGTCCGCCGCGTTGCGCACCGGTACGGCGATGGTGATCTCGGCGGTGTCGGTGTCCGGCAGCTTCGGCAGCGCGGTCGTGACGTGCGGGTCGCCGATCACCACCGCGCCGGTGCTGCGCAACCGGACGTGGTCCCAGATGCCGCTGACCCGGTCACGGACGGCCGGCATCCAGTCCCATCCCGACACCGCCAGGTAGGTCGGGGCGTCGAGGTAGTGGTGGGCCGACTGGAGGAAGGTGCGCCCGTCAGGGCCCTTGTCGCCGGGGGTGCCCGGGTGCGGCATCGGGGTGACCCGGACGGCGAGGACGTGCTCGCCGCGACGACCGGCCACGGCGTCGGTGATGTCGAAGGCCGCCCGGGCGAACGGGTGCGCCACGCTGCCCACCTGCACACCGTTGACCCAGGCGGTGGCCTCGTGGTTGATCCCGTCGAACTCGAGCCAGACCCGCCGGCCGGGTGACGTGTCGAGCCCGCGGGGCAGCCGCAGCGCCCGCCGGTACCACCAGGCGTGCCGGGACAGCGCCTCCGGGATGCGCAGGTTGTTGAAGCCGGAGACCGGGTCGGGCAGGTGCCCCTGCTCGACGAGCGTCCCCAGCACCGTGCCGGGTACGGTCGCCGGCAGCCAGGACCGGACGTCGACCCCGCCGGTGGAGAGCGTGGCGCCGTCGGCGCCGCCGGCGAAGTCGTCGATGGTCAACGACCAGCCGGATTCCAGTGGCACCGTGCCGTCGGCGGCCACGGTGAGCTCCGGCGCCGGCCTGGTGTTGCCGCCCTCCCAGCTGGTCCAGCCCCGGGCCGACGGCCGCTGCTGGAGGGCGGTGCCGTAGACCTGGAAGCCGTTGAGGCCGACCGGGTTGCTGTTCGAGCGCTCGGTGGCGGTCATCCGGATCCACCGCGCGGTGACCGGCTCCGGCAGCTTGATGGCCTGGACGCCGCCCTGCCCGTCGGCGGTCTCGTACACCGGTCGCCAGGCCCGGCCGTCGGCGGAGACCTCGATCCGGTACGCGGTCGCCGCGCTGGAGAGGATCTCGTCGCCGTCGGTGTCGGTGTAGTTGCCGTCGAACGGCCCGTCGGCGAGGGTGGCCTCGAAGACCAGGGTGACGGCCTCGATGCGACATGGGGCCTGCAGGTCCACCGAAATCCACTGCGGATCGCCGGGCGCGGCCCGCCAACCGCTGCCGCGCACCCCTACCTGGGGCAGCCCGTCCACGGCGAAGGACGCGGGTGTCGGGGCGTAGTCCGTCGAGGAGACCGCCACCGGTCGGTACCGGGCGAGATCGGTGGCTGGCGGCGTCGCGGGCGCGGCCGCCGCGACGGCCGCATCCGGCAGGACGGCGGTCACGCCGAACGACGCGAGCAGGGTGGCTCCGGCCGACATGAACGTACGCCGCGACACGGATGGTGATTCGGACACTGGTTCCCTCCCAGGACCTGGCAACGTTGTCAGATCGTCGCGGGATGTGTCATGGGTGTCAAGACTTCGTGTCTGACGTAAATCACCCGCGTTTCCTCACCTTTCCGGCAGCCACGTGAGTCAAGGAGGGCGGCGTGACCGGCGGTATGGTTCTCGCGTGACCAGCGCCCCCGGCCGCGCGAAGCGGCCCACCATGGTGGACGTGGCGGCGCGGGCCGGGGTGAGCCTGAAGACCGTCTCGCGGGTCGTGAACAACGCCCCCTACGTGCAGCGGGAGCTGGCGGAGCGGGTGCTGGCGGCCGCTACCGAGCTGGGCTTTCGCCGCAACCACCTGGCCAGCTCGCTGCGCTCCGGCCGGACCACGGCGACGATCGGGCTGCTGATCGAGGACATCGCCAATCCGTTCTACGCCACCATCGCCGGCGCCGCCGCCGAGGTGGCCCGCCAGCACGACACGATGCTGATCATTGCCAGTTCGGAGGAGGAGCCGGAGCGGGAACGGGAGCTGTTGTCCGATCTCTGCGCCCGCCGGGTCGACGGCCTCCTCGTGGTCCCGGCCGGCGACGACCACTCGTTCCTCCGGGCCGAGGTGGAGCTCGGCATCCCGGTGGTCTTCCTCGACCGGCCGGCGGGCGGGCTGCCCGCCGACACCGTCCTGCTGGACAACCGGGGCGGCGCCCGCAGCGGGGTCGCCACGCTGATCGAGGCGGGGCACCGCCGGGTCGCCATCCTCTTCGACTCGACCAGCGTCTACACGATGCGCGAGCGACTCGCCGGCGCCCGGGAAGCGCTGGCCGCGGCCGGCGCCACGGCGGACGACGACCGGCTGGTCCGGGGCGGCGTGCGCGACCCGGAGACGGCAGCCCGGGTGGTGGGCGAGCTGCTCGACCAGCCCGATCCGCCGACCGCCTTCTTCAGCCTCAACAACCGGATCACGCTCGGCGCTGTGGAGGAACTCCACCGGCGCGGCAGCGATGCCGCCCTGCTCGGCTTCGACGACTTCGACGTGGCCCGTCTGCTGCCGTACCCGCTCACCGTGATCGCGTACGACACCCGCAAGCTGGCACGCACCGCCGCCGAGCTGCTGTTCGGTCGGATCGAGGGCGACCGTTGCGCGCCACGTAGCCTGCTGATCCCCACCGAACTGGTCGCCCGGGGTCTGCCCACCAGCTGAGCCGGCGCCCGTCGCCGCCATCTGCCCGGTCCATCCCGCTTTCGCCCGTCGGGCTTGCCGAAGCTCGGCTTCGCGCCCGTGCCGTCACCACGTCTGGACACCGGGCGCCACCACGTCAGGGTGCGCTGAACCGCCGACAACCCCCTTCACCTCTCCGCCAAACCTCTGCTTAGAATGACAATCGTTTTCAAGTAGAGAGGACTGAGATGTGACGTCACCAGTCGCACCCCTCGACGCCGCCGCCTCGGCGGCCGACACCCGCCCCTCGCTGACCGTGCTCAGCGGCTTCTGGCCGACGGCGACGTACGCCATCGCCCGTACCCTCCTCGCCGCGGACCCGTCCCTGCTGCTGGTGCGGCACGACCTCACCGACGTCCGCCAGGGCGGCGTGCACCGGGTGGTACGCGACGGGGCGGGCATCCTGGAGGACGAACGGATCACCCTGGCCCACGGCTGCGTCTCCTGCACCCTGCGCGAGGACGTGCTGCCCACCCTGGCCCGGCTGGCCCGCACCCACCCCGACCGGGACCTGGTGCTGATGCTGCCCGAGGTGGTCGAACCGGAGGCGGTCGCTGCCGCCTGCGCCCACTGCCTCGTCAACGGGGCGCCGATCACCGATGCGCTGCACATCAACTCGTACGTCACCGTGGTCGACGCCGAGCACCTGCTCGACGGCCTCGCCAGCACCGACGACCTGAAGACCCTGGGCATCCACGCCGCCGACGACGATCACCGGGCCCTGGCGGACGTCGTGGTCCGACAGATCGAGTACGCCGACACGCTCGTCCTGTGGGGACGGTCCCGCGAGGGGGCGTACGACGACAGCCGGCTGTCGGTGCTGCTGCAGCGATTGGCTCCGTGGGCGACCCAGGTACGCGTCGACGGGGACCTCGTCGACGCCGACGAGCTGACCCGCCAGCTGCGCGACACCCGCCGCCACCGGCCGGAGACACCCGCGGTGCTGGCCCGGGGCCTGGAGGGTCACACCCTCGGGGTGCACGAACCGCACTCCGACTGCGCGGTGGTCTCCGCGGTCTTCCGCGCCCGCCGACCGTTCCACCCCCGGCGACTGCACGACGTGCTCGAGGACGTCAACGCCGAGGTCGTACGATCCCGCGGTCACCTCTGGCTGGCCAGCCAACCCGACGCGGTGCTCGCCTGGGAGTTCGCCGGCGGGGGCCTCACCATCGGGTCCTTCGGCCGCTGGCTGGTCGCCCTGCCCGACGCGTACTGGGACGAGGCGTCCGACCACCGGCGGCTCGCCGCGGCGCTGGACTGGGATCCCTACTACGGCGACCGGCACCAGCACCTGGTCTTCATCGGCCTGGACCTCGACCCGGTGGACCTGCACCGCACCCTGACCGCCTGCCTGCTCAGCGACGCCGAACTCGCCGATGGTGAGGACGTCTGGCGGACCTACGACGACCCGTTCGCCGGCTGCTTCCCGCTCGCCGACCTCATTCCCGGCCGCACCGACAACCCTGGAGACCTCGCCGCATGAAACCCGGAATCCACCCCCGCTACCAGCCGGTCGTGTTCCGCGACCGCGCCGCCGACTTCGCCTTCCTCACCCGCTCCACCGCCACCAGCGACCAGCGCGTCGAGTGGAGCGACGGCAACACCTACCCCGTCATCGACGTGCAGATCTCCGCTGCCAGCCACCCGTTCTGGACCGGCCGGCAGCGGCTGCTCGACACCGCGGGGCGGGTGGAGAAGTTCCGCGCTAAGTACGCCCGACGCGGGCCGCGGCAGCCCGGCTGAACGCACGGCGACGGCGTGACAGAGCGGCGGCCCCGGCACCGTGCCGGGGCCGCCCGTCAGCCGGCCGCGGGAATCGCGTAGAAGGCGCTGGGGTCCGCGGCGAGCGAGGCCTTGACCTGGGCGCTCCACTCGTCGGCGACGACCTCCAGCTTGCCGGCCTCGACACCGTCGAGGGCGAGTCGGGCCACCACCGCGGGGTCGATCTTGTCGCCCTCGAAGTCGGCCGACATGTCGGTGTCGGCGAGACCCAGATGCAGGCCGGTCACCAGGGTGCCCTGTGCGGCCAGTTCGAGTCGGATGCCGTTGGTCAGGCTCCAGCCGGCCGCCTTGCCCACGCCGTACGCGTTGGCCCCGTCGTAGGAGAACCAGGACATCGCGGAGAGCACGTTGAGGATCGCCCCACCACCGTTGCCCGCCAGCACCGGCGCGAAGGCCCGCGCCATGCCGAGCGGACCGTAGAGGTGGGTCTCCAGCTCCAACCGAATCCGGTTCAGGTCCCCGTCGATCAGGTTCGTCCAGGTGTTGATGCCCGCGTTGTTGATGAGCAGGTTGACGTCGGGCGCCGCCACGGCGGCCGCCTCGACGGACCGCGGGTCGGTGACGTCCAGGCGCAGCCGCTCGACGCCGGGGAGGTCGATCCGCTCCGGATCGCGCGCCGTGGCGTAGACCTTCGCCGCACCCCGCTCGAGCAGTTCCCGGGTGAAGTGCCGGCCGAGGCCACGGTTGGCGCCCGTCACGAGCGCTACCGAACCAGAGATCCGCATGACTACCTCCAAGGCTTGGGTTCCGGTACGCGAGCTACGCTAAAACCTCACGTGGACGTGAGATGCAAGTCGTGTGTGGCCGGCGTCACGAGCCAGGAGGAGGAACTGTGCGGATCGGTGATCTCGCCGCGGAGACCGGCGTGTCCGTACGCGCGCTGCGCTATTACGAGGAGCAGTCCCTGCTGATCCCGGCGCGCACCAGCGGCGGCCAGCGCCACTACCCGGACAGCGCGGTCGACCGGGTGCGCCTGATCCAGACGCTGTACGCCGCCGGCCTGCCCAGCAGGACCATCCTCGACCTGCTGCCCTGCGTCGACGCGAAGGTGAACACCCCACAGTCCCGCGCTCTGCTGCGCGCGGAACGCGACCGCATCGAGCACCAGATCAGCCAGCTCACCGAGGCCAGAGACCGACTGAACGCGGTCATCGTCTTCAGCGAGAGCCCGGCCAGCGGCTGCACCCGGACGGACGCCACCGCGCCGTAGCCGACGCGAAGCGCCACCCGATGCGTAGCCGGGGCAGCGCCGCTCGCTCGCCGTACTGGCGTGGCACATCGTCCGCTGTCATCATCACCGGCATGCCCGTTGCCCGTCGTACGCTGCTCGGTGCCGGCCTGGCCGCCGCGACCACCGCGGTCACGGGCTGCGGCGGCAACGACGAGCCCGGCCCGGGTCAACCCCGTGGCGCGGTCGCCGCGACCGATGCCGCCGGGAACAGGGTCGGGTTCGGCTCGGCCCGGAGCAGCCCACCGGGCACTCCCGCCACCGGCGGCGACACCGCGCCGGCGAACCAGGCCCGCTACGCCCCGGACGTGACCGCCCTGCTCCGGCGGCACCTGCCCGCCACACCGCAGACCCTCCGGCACCGCGGCTTCCCCGGCGCGGTCGCCCTCGTCCTGGTCGACGGCAGGACGACGGTGCACACCGCGGTCGGGGAGGCGCTGCGCTACGCGGCCGGCCCGAA
The DNA here is from genome assembly GCF_044456245.1 of Micromonospora sp. NPDC051006. Lineage (NCBI taxonomy): Bacteria > Bacillati > Actinomycetota > Actinomycetes > Micromonosporales > Micromonosporaceae > Micromonospora > Micromonospora sp. NPDC051006. The sequence continues at coordinate 155,282 of NZ_JBITFP010000004.1, read as the reverse complement.
GCTCCTCGCGACGAGACAGCGCGTCCCGATGCGCCCGGACTCCATCTTCGACCTCGCCTCGGTCACCAAGGTCTACACCGCCATCCTGCTGCTGCAGCAGGTCGACAAGGGGCGCGTCGAACTCGACGCCGCGGTCCGGAACTACTTGCCCGGCTTCACCGGCGCCGGCAAGGACCGGGTCACCGTCGAGATGCTGCTCACCCACACCAGCGCCCTTCCGGTGGGCGCCAAGGTCACCGGTCTGGCCGACAACACGGCCCGCTGGAACGCCGTGCTCGCCACCCCGCTGGTCTCCGGCGCGACGCCGGGACGCACGTTCCGCTACTCCAGCGTCGGGCTCATGGTCGCCGGCAGGATCGTCGAGAAGGTCACCGGCCAACGCCTCGACCGCGCCCTCAAGGCCAACCTCACCGGACCACTCGGCCTTCGGAACACCGGCTTCAACCCCGACACCTGGCTGTCGACCAGCGCCAAGGCCACCCGCCTGGTCGGCACCGACGCCCGGTCCTCCCGGGGTCTTCTCCGCGGCACCGTCCACGACGACGTCGCCAACCACCTCGGCGGTGTCGCCGGGCACGCCGGCGTCTTCGCCTCCGCCGCCGACCTCGCCGTCATCGGGCAACTCCTCCTCGACGGCGGCACCTACCAGGGCACGCGCGTCCTCGCCGCCAGCACCGTCCGGCGGATGCTGACCAACCACAACGCCGGCAAACCCGCCGTCGACCCCGAGCGCCCCAACCGCACGTCCGCCCACGGCCTCGGCGTCGTCCTCGACCAACCCTGGTTCATGGGCCGGCTCGCCTCCCCCCGCGCCTTCGGCCACACCGGCTTCGCCGGCCCGTCCCTGCTGGTCGACGCCGAGCGCAAGCTCGTCCTCGCCCTGCTCACCAACCGAGCCCACCCGAACTGGAGTTGGGCGGACCCCGATCCGGTACGCGCCGCCGTCGGCGACCTGCTCGCCAGAGCCGTCAGCTGAATCAGCACCGGCCAGCACGGCAGGCCGGCCCTGCCCGCTCGCCGGGCCTCGCCACCCTGCCTGACGGGTGCCGAGGCCCGGTCGCGGATCAGCAGTAGAGGTTGGCTCCGGCGGCGACGCCGAGGATGCCGACGAACTGCTGGTACTTGGTGACGCGGCTCTGCACCTGCGCGGGGTTGCCGCCGTTGCACTCGATCGAGCCGTTGATGCTGCGGATGGTCTCGCCGAACCCGGCGCCGGTGACCATCGCGTTGTGGGCGGTCATGGTGCCGGGGCCGTTCTGGGTCATCCAGTACCAGATGGCGGTCTTCCAGGCCACCGCGGCGTCGTTCTGCACCAACCACGGGTTGGTCAGCAGGGGCAGCCCGAGGGCGTTCCCAGCGGCGTTGTAGTTGAAGTTCCAGCTCAGCTGGATCGGCCCGCGACCGTAGTAGGCGGCCTGGCCGGCGGGGCAGCCGTAGGGCTGACCGGGGTCGCAGTAGTGCGGATAGTTCGCGGTGTTCTGCTCCACGATGTGGACGAGCCCGCCGGTCTCGTGGTGCACGTTCGCCAGGAAGGCCGCCGCCTCCTGTCGTTGCACCGTGGCGCTGCCGGTCCTGGTGAACGCCGAGTAGGCACTGAGCGCGGTGACCAGCCCGGAGTACGTGTAGAAGGAATTGCGGCCCGGGAACATCTGGTTGAACTGCGCCTCGCTGACCACGAAGCCACCGGGGTTGGTGGGCGGGGTGGTCGGCGGCTGGGTCCCACAGCTGAAGGGCTCCCAGTACCAGGTGCTGATGACGGGGTCGTAGCCGGGATTGTCGTGCTCGGCGATGTAGTACTGGCCGTTGGTGTATCGCACGATGGCCCCGGCGGTGTACCAGGTGCCGGCGACCCAGTTCGGGTGGTTGCAGGTTCCCCCGGGCGGCGGCGTGCTGCCGCCTCCGCAGGCCCCGAGGTCCTGCCAGACGCCGGTGGTGCCCGGCGGCGCCTCGTTCTGCGTCCACCACTTGGCCTGGTAGTTGCGGCCGTTGTGGGAGACCTGGACGCCTCCCGTGTAGACGGCCGACGACTGCCACGGCGCCGCGCAGGCCGCGGCCGATGCCGGGGTCGACGGGATGATCGCCACCAGTGCGCCGGCGACGACCAACGCCGCAAGCGCGACCAGGGCGCGCAGTCTCGACATGTGATCACTCCTTCCTGGGAACACCACGGCCGACGGCCTGGGGTTACATCGACAGGAGTGACTGTAACATCTTCTGTTCACAATCCTTACTATTGGCTCGGCGGTGAATCCCCTCGCGCCTCGGCGGCCATCGCGGCGTCGGTCAGCGCAGCCGCCGGGCGGTGAACCTGGCCGGCGGATCGGCGATCGCGTCCTGGGCGGCGACCAGCTGGATCTCCCGGGTGCCCGCCGCGAGGGTCGCCTCGAGAACGGCGAAGACCGAGGCGATGGTGCGTTCCAGCGCCGTCGCGGGTGAGCCCGTCGTCCACAGATGCGCGAGGTACAGCGCCGCGGTGACGTCGCCGCCGCCGTTCGGGTTGATCGGCAGCAGCGGCGTGGTCACCGCCCAGGCACCCTCGTCCGAGACGGCCACGACCTCCAGCGACCCCGTGGGCACGTCGTCGTGGAGCACGCTGGTGACCAGGGCGTGCCGCGGTCCCGTCGCGCGCACCACGTCGACCGCCGCCAGCACCTCCGTCAGGGAGTTGGTTTTACGACCGGCGAGGAAGTCCAGCTCGAAGTGGTTCGGGGTGATGATGTCCGCGCGCGGGACGACGACGTCGCGCAGGTACTCCGGGATACCGGGCCGGACGAACATCCCGCGTCCGACGTCGCCCATCACCGGGTCGCAGCAGTACACCGCGTCCGGGTTGGCGGCCTTGACCTTGTCCACCGCGTCGAGGATCACCGCGCCCATCGTCGGGTCACCCTGGTAGCCCGACAACACCGCGTCGGCGCTGCCGAGCACTCCGCGATCGGCGATGCCCGCGATGACTTCGGCCACGTCGTCCGGCGCCAGCAACGGCCCGCGCCACGCGCCGTACCCGGTGTGGTTGGAGAAGTGGACCGTCAGCACCGGCCAGACCTCGTGGCCGAGGCGCTGGAGGGGGAAGGTGGCCGCGGAGTTCCCGACGTGGCCGTAGGCGACCGAGGACTGGATGGACAGGATCTTCACCAGCCCATTCTGGCGGTTCCCGCAGGCGCCACCCCTACCACCTGCCACTTCTGTCGGATGACCCACTTCGGGCACCTAGATCTCGATGCGCGAGCCCATGATGACCGTTCGTTCCCGCGGTAGGCAGAAGTGCTCGGCCGCGTCGGCGGTGATGTAGGAGGTGGCGATGAAGAGCCGCTTGCGCCAGGGCGCCATCGTCGGACTGTTTCCGGCCCGAAGCTCGATCTTCGACAGAAAGTAGGACGCCTCCTCCAGCTGGAGTTGCCCCTCCGTGGCGGCCGGGTCGAGGGTCCGCAGCAGCTCGGGCACGTCCGGGGACTCCATGTAACCGAACCGGGCCGTGACGTGGGTGATCCCGTCGTCGGCGTAGCCGAGGTCGTCAACGGTGATCCGCCGATCCGCAGGAACACGGGGCACCGGTTCGGTCTCGATGGCGAGGATCAGGACGTGCTCGTGGCGCACGTGGTTGTGCTCGACGTTGGCCCGCATCGCCAACGGCGCGGTCTGCTTGCCCCGGTTGAGGAAGACGGCGGTGCCCGGGGCGCGCAGGGTCGAGGACCTGCTGTCACGCAACTCCTCGACGAAGTCGCGGAGCGATCCCTCGCTGCGTTGGCGATCCTCGGTGACGATCGCGCGGCCCCGCTGCCAGGTGGTCATGATGGTGAACGCCGTGAGGCCGATGAGCAGCGGCAACCACGCGCCGTGCAGCAGCTTGGTGACGTTGGCGCCGACGAACAGCAGGTCCACCGCCAGCAGCGGGATGGCGCCGAGGCCCAGCAACCACAGCGGGACGTTCCATCGCCAACGGCCGACGTAGAAGAAGAGCAGTGTGGTGATGGTGATGGTGCCGGTCACCGCCATACCGAACGCGAAGGCCAGTGCTGTCGAGCTGCGGAACGCGAACACCAGGGTCAGCACGGAGACCAGCAGCAGCCAGTTGATCCACGGGACGTAGATCTGACCGACCGTGGACTGCGAGGTGTGGGTGATGCGCAGCCGGGGCAGATAGCCGAGCTCAGCCGCCTGCGACGCGACGGAGTACGCCCCGGTGATCACCGCCTGGGAGGCGATCACCGTGGCGGCGGTGGCCAACAGCACCAGCGGCAGCCGCCCCCAGCCCGGCACGAGCAGGAAGAACGGGCTGCTGATGTTTCCCGGATCGGCCAGGATCAGCGCGCCCTGACCGAGGTAGCTCAGCACGCACGCGGGGAACACCAGCGACAGCCACGCCCGGGTGATCGATCGGCGGCCGAAGTGCCCCATGTCCGCGTACAACGCCTCGGCGCCGGTGACCGCGAGCACGATCGCGGCCAGGGCGAAGAACGCGATGCCGAAATGGCCGGCGAGGAAACTCAGCGCGTACGTCGGCGACAGCGCCTTGAGGATGGCCGGGTTCTCGGCGATGCCGGCGATACCGGCGATGCCGATGGTCACGAACCAGAGCATCATCACCGGCCCGAACAGGCGGCCGATGGCTGCGGTACCGCGCCGCTGCACCAGGAACAGCGCGATGATGATCACCGCGGTGATCGGTATGACCAGCTCCTGCAGCGAGGGCTCGACGACCTTGATGCCCTCGATCGCGGACAGCACCGAGATCGCCGGGGTGATCATGCTGTCGCCGAAGAACAGCGCGGCACCGAAGATGCCCAGCCCGGCCAGTACGGGGGCGGCCCGCTGGCCGCTGCGGGCGTTCAACCTCCGCAGCAGCGTGATGAGGGCCATGACGCCGCCCTCGCCGTCGTTGTCGGCGCGCATCGCGAGCAGCACGTAGGTGACGGTGACGATGATCATCACCGACCAGAACACCAGGGACACGACCCCGAACACGTTCTCGGTACTGACCGGGACGGGATGCGGATCGCCCGGGTTGAACACGGTCTGCAGGGTGTAGATGGGGCTGGTGCCGATGTCACCGAACACCACCCCGAGCGCACCGACCACCACCGCGAGGCGCACCGTCTCACGTGGAAGCGGGGCGCGGGGCCGCAACGACCGTGATGCCGGTCCCCGAACCGGTCTACCCGGTTGCTGCCCTTCGCTCACGGCGATCCTCCCCGCGCCGGCCACCAGCCGCCGCGTGTCCCACCCGTCCTGGGTCGGCTCGACATGCGGACATTACCGGCAGAAACGCGCAATAGGGGGCCGGTCGCGGCGATTCATGCCTGCTTCGCGTCGGCAGACGTCCCGGCCGGACGGGTCCGGTCCACCGCCAGCATCGCGGCGACCAGTGCGGCCACCGCGGCCAGTTGCAGCCCGGCGTTCACCGCCACGCCGACCGGCACGGTGGCGAGCACGACGGCGGCGGTGACCAGCCTGCTCCACGGCTCGGCGGCGTGCAGTGCGTGCCGGCTCACGGCGATGCCGACGAGATAGACGGCGACGCCACCGGCCAGCGCCAGGGCCGGCTGCCACGCGACCCGCTCCCCCGGGTGGGCCACCGCGGCGTGCACGCCGGCGGCAGCGACCACGATGCCGAGCAGCAACGGGACGTGCGCAAAGCCCAACCGGAGGGCCAGCCGGGCGCGCGGCTCGTGTCGGGCGTCGGCCAGCACCTCCTCGTCGAGATCGACGTCGGCGAAGTACGTCCACCACAGGGCAGCGGGCAGAGCCAGTGCCAGCGCCACGACCGCCACCGTGCTGACGGTCGAGTGGCGGACGTTGGCGCCCATGCCGATCGCCACGACCGACTCGCCGAGCGCGATGATCACCAGAAGGCCGTGCCGCTCCACGAGATGCGCCGGCGCGAGGTGGAACGAGGACGCGGCGTGCATCCACGAGATCCGGGGCACCAGGTACGGGGCGACCCACTGAAGCACGACCGCCGTCAGCCAGAGCACGTACTGGGCGGTGCCGGAAAGGACGCCGCCGGCGAGCACCAGCAGGGCGGCACCGATGTTGTACGGCGCCAGCCACCGCACCACCCGTCCGACGTCGGCCTGCGCGAACAGCACCAGATGGACGATGACCGCCACCAGATAGCCCACCCCGAACGCGATGCCGGCCCCCGCGAAGGCCTCCGGCACGGCGACCGCGGCGGTCAGGAATCCCACCATCGCCACGAAGAGCAGCAGCTTCTGCGGGGCGGACCGGGGTGGCACGTGATTGGGCAGCCACACGTAACCGCCGAACATCCACCACAGGATTCCGAACAGCAGCAGGACGTGACCGACGCCGACCACCGACAGGTCGTGCTCCAGGATCCGGGTGAGCTGGATCAGCGTGAAGATGAAGACGAGGTCGAAGAAGATCTCCACCGGGGTCACCCGGCCGGCCGGAACACGGGCGACATCCCGCCAACGCGAGGCTGCCATGACCACCGAGCCTACGGCGAGGGGCGCGTCCGAACGGGGCGAGGCACGCGGGCACCCGAACCAATCCTCACCCGGCCGGACCGCCCGGCGGGGAGCCAGTTGATCAGGGCGGACGCGGTCAGGTACGCGCGGGCGACCAGCCGTCGGTGACCAGTCGAGCGGCGTCCGCGCCGCCCTCGCCGTGGAAGAGCAACCCGTTCCGGTCCACCGCGACGATCCGGTCGACGTAGACCCCACGGCCCTGACCCGAGCCGTCGGTCGTGCTGCTGAAGCGCAGATGGCTCGCCTGGTCGGGCAGCGCCACCGAGACCTGCCACCAGTCTCGCCCGCCGTAGCCGGTCACCGTGCCGTCGGCGGTCCACCGTCGGTGGCCGTGGCGCAGCAGCATCCGGGCCGGGGCCCAGGTCTCACCCCCATCGGTGGAGACCTCGAACCGCGCGCTGTCGTAGCGCGGCTCGGTGTCGTACCAGAGAAGGAAGCTTGCCGTGCCGCCCCGCGCCGCTCTCCGCAGCGGGGCGGTGAGCGTGGCGGTCACGCGGTCGCCCGGGTCCGCCCGCCACGCGCTGTCCGAGCGGGGTCGCACCGGCATCGCCTCGGCGAGATCGCGCGCGACCGCGCTCCGGGCGACGTTGTTGCTGCCCCAGCCGCGATCGGGATGCACCCGGTTGCTGAGCAGGATGACGAACGAGTGCGAGAGCGGATCGACGACGAGGGACGTGCCGGTGAAGCCGGTATGCCCGAACGTCACCGGTGAGGAGAGCCCCATCATGTACCAGTGCTTGTTGAGCTCGAAGCCGAGTCCCCGGTCGCTCTCGGGGTAGGCCGACTCCAGCGGCGCGTTGTAGTTGACCAACATCTCCCGCACCGTCTGCGCCCGCAGGATCCGTCGCCCGCGATACTCGCCGCCGTTGAGCAGTGACTGGCAGAGGCGGGCCAGGTCGGCCGCGGTGGAGAAGACGCCGGCGTGCCCGGCCACTCCCCCGAGCGACCAGGCGTTCTCGTCGTGCACCTCGCCCCAGACCATGCCGCGCCCGGCATACGGCTGGTACTCGGTGGCGGCGATCCGTGACCGCAGCTCCGGCCCCGGGTTGTAGCCGGTGTCGACCATGCCCAGCGGCCCGGTGACACCGTCACGGACCAGCGCGGCGAGCGGCCGGCCGGCCACCCGTTCCACCAGCACGCCCAGCGCGATCAGCCCGAGGTCGGAGTAGACGTACCGGCTGCCGGGCGTCGCACCGGCCGCGAGGGGCGTGGCGAGCGCTGCGGCGAACCGGGCCTCCGGCGTCGGGTACCGGCTCCATAGCGCCGTGAAGGAGGGCAGGCCCGAGGTGTGGGTAAGCAGCATCCGGACGGTGACCGACTCCTTGCCGCCGGCCGCGAACTCCGGAACGTACCGGGCGACCGGCGCGTCCAGGGCCACCCGCCCCCGCTCGACCTGCTGGAGAAGGACGATCGTGGTGAACAGCTTCGACACCGATGCCAGGTCGAAGATGGTGTCGGGCCGCATCGGCAGCTGCTGGTCGGCGGGGAGTTCCACGCCAACCAGCTCGGGGGGCGGCCCGACGGAGGCGTAGCGCACCGCGGCGCCCACGGCGGTGTGCTGGACCACCACGCCGTCCTTGGCCACCAGCGCCACCGCGCCCGCGTACGTGGGGTGCCCGGGGTGGTCCGGCGTCGGCTGGAGGTAGGCCGCCAGGTCTGCCGGGATGCGATCGACCTGCTCCGGGAGAAGGCCGACCTCGCGGGCCTCGCCGGGACGCAGCGTGTCGTGCCGGAAGCGGAGGTCGGCGGGGGTGACCGCCGGCGGTCCGGATCCGGCCGGTGGCGGCGCGGCGACGGCCGCCCCAGCCGGCGCGGACGTACCCAGGACCAGCACGGCCAGGCCGATCGCGAGCGGGCGACGGGCGACGGTGTGGAGCAGGCGACGCGACGACGTGGTCAAGGCGCACTCCTCAGTAGAGCAGGTAGGGCTTGCGCAACCGGTTGAAGGCGGCCAGTTCGTCGGCCCAGGCGCCGACGACGTCGTCCACGTCGGCGCCGGCGTCGATCTGGGTACGCAGCCGGGGTGAGCCGGTGAGCTTGTCGATCCAGTACGGGCGGACGGTGTCCCAGGAGTCGCGTCGCCAGGCGAACGCCGGATACTTGTGCGCCTCGACCAGCATCGCCACGCCGGTACGGATCGGGTCGTACACGGCCCGGTCGACGACCTTGACCTCCACGCCGGCGCAGAGCTTGTTGAGCAGGTCCGGCTTCTGCCCGGCCGAGGTGGGCGAGAAGTACGCCTCGCGGAACTCGACGCCGGGCAGGTCGCGGGCGTTGAGCCGGTCGCTCCAGTGGTGGTCGAAGTCGGCCGCCAGCCCGCCGATCAGCTCGAACGGACGGCAGGTGCCCCGTCCCTCGGTCATCGACGCGACGCCCTCGAAGAGGCCGGTGCCCGGATAGACCAGCGCGGTGTCCGGGGTGGGCATGTTCGGGCTGGGCATCACCCACGGCACGTCGGTGTCGGCGCCGAGGTCGTCGCGCCGCCAGTGCCGGCACCGCACCACGTCCAGCTCGACCGGCCGCCCCGCCTCCACCGGCAGGAACGTGCCGTTGAAGAACCGGGCCAGCTCCCCGACGGTCATGCCGTGCTGCTGGACGATCTCTTTCAGGCCCACCCCGGAGGTGTACGGGGAGGTCATCATCGGCCCGCGGGCCCGCCCACCGATCGGGTTGGGTCGGTCCAGCACGACGTAGCGCTTGCCGACCCGGGCCGCGGCGACCATCGAGGTGTACATGGTCCAGATGTAGGTGTAGAAGCGGACGCCGACGTCCTGGATGTCGAAGACGACGGTGTCCACCCCGGCCTCGGTGTACATGCTCTCCCACCGGGCCAGCGAGGCGCCGTAGGCGTCGTAGACCGGGATGCCGGTGCGCGCGTCGACGCCGGTGCCCTCGCTCCCGCCGGCCTGCGCCGAGCCGCGGAAGCCGTGCTCGGGACCGAACGCCGCGGCCAACCGCACCCGGCCCGAGCCGTGCATCAGGTCGACGAGGTGCCGGTAGGCCGCGTCGACGCCGGTCGGGTTGGAGACGACGCCGACCCGCTCGCCGGCCAGCTCGGCGAACCCGGAGGCCACCAGCCGGTCGAGGCCGGTCTGGACCCGCCGGACGCCGGGGTCGGCCGCCGCGGGGGTCAGCGCCGCGCCGACGCCGAGTGCCCCGGCGCCGGCGCCGAGCGCGCCGGTGCCGACCGCGCCGGCCAGGAAATTCCTCCGCTGCATGGGTTGCCTCCTACCAGGTCAGGCCGTGGCCGTAGGGGTAGAGCACGGTGCCCGCGCCCTCGGCCGTGGGGATCGTGACGGGCAGCCGGCCCCGGGGGGACAGCTCTCCGTGCAGCGCGCGCACGAGGGCGTCCATCGCCGCCCGGGTGTACGAGTAGGTCGCGAGGTAGGTGCGCACGCCGGGCAGGTACGCGATGTCGTACGGGTCCCGGACGGCCACCACCACCACGGGCTTTCCGGAGCCGAGCAGCGCCGCGACGAGCCGGCGCTGCGTGGCACGCGGGTCGGTGACGGTGGTGTCCCACGCCTTGTTCACCAGCACCACGGTGAGGTCGTGCTCGGCGGCCTGGGTGGCGGTCGCGGCGATCACCGCGTCGGAGGGCAGGGTCGCCGGCCGGGCGGTGGCCCGGGCGCCTCGGGCGTTGAACCCGTCGGCGATCGTCGCGACCGGGGCGAAGGCGGCGCTGTCCCAGCCGGTGACCAGCACGGACCGGTCGGCGCGGGGCAGCGGCAGCAGCCCGGCGTCGTTGCGCACGGCGGTGAGCGTCGGGTCGGTGACCCGGGCGACGGCGGCGAGGTGCTCGGCCGCGCCGACGGTGCGTACCGCCTCGTCGACGTCGACCAGCGGTGAGCGGGCCAGCCCCTGGCGGTACTTCAGGCCGAGGATGCGCCGGACCGACTCGTCGATCCGCCGCTCGGTCAGCTCACCGGTGGCGACGGCCCGCAGCACCGCGTCCCGCGCCAGCGCGAGGTCCGGCGGCATCAGGAGCTGGTCGGCGCCGGCCTTCAGCGCGAGCACCGGCACCCGCTCGTCGCCGTATTTCTCGCGCACCCCGGCCATGTTCAGCGCGTCGGTGACGATGACCCCCCGGAAGCCGAGCTCACCGCGCAGCACGCCGGTGAGGATCCTCGGCGACAGCGTGGCGGGATCGCCGGAGGGGTCGAGCGCGGGGACCACGATGTGCGCGGTCATGATCGATTCGACGCCGGCGCGGATCGCCCGCCGGAACGGCGGCGCGTCGATCCGGTCCCACTCCGCCCGGCTGTGGTCGATCACCGGCAGACCGGTGTGGCTGTCGGTGGCCGTGTCGCCGTGGCCGGGGAAGTGCTTCGCCACCGCGCTCGTGCCGGCGCCGTCCTGGAAGCCGGTGACCTGCGCGGCCGTCAGGTCCGCCACCAGCGAGGGGTCGGCGCCGAAGGACCGCACGCCGATCACCGGGTTGCCGGGGTCGACGTTGACGTCGGCGATCGGCGCGTACGGCTGATGCACGCCGACCGCGCGCAGCTCGCGCCCGGTTACCGTCGCCGCCGTCCGGGCGGCGTGGGGCGATCGCCCGGCACCCAGCGCCATCGCACCGGGGAACTGCGCGGCGGGGGCGGGCATCCGCAGCACCACGCCCTGCTCCTGGTCGGTGGAGATGAGCAGGGGCACCCGGCCCTTCGCGCCGTCGCCGACGGCGGCGCGCTGCAGGCCGTTGGAGAGGGTGGCGATCTGCCGGGGGTCGTCCAGGTTGTGCGACCAGGAGAAGTAGCAGACGCCCCCGAGGTGGAACCGGTCAACCACCTCGGCCGGCGTCTCGACACCGAACGCCGCCCGGTTCGCGGCGCGGTCGGCGGCCGTGGGCTCGGTGGCGTCACCGCCGTAGACGTAGGTGGCGAAGAGCTGGCCGACCTTCTGCTCCAGGCTCATGTGTCGCAGGGTGGACGTGACCCAGCCATGTTCGCCGGCCCGGCCTGCCGGCGCGGCGGCGCCGAGGGCGGGAGGCGGCGCGAGGCCGGCCGTCAGGGTGGCCACCAGAGCGGTCGCGGCGACGAGACGGGTACGCATAGACGGCCACCTCTCAGTCCGATGACTGAAACTTAGCTACATGCCTATGGATCGTCAAGAAGGTTAGCTACAGAAATGCGGCCAGGATTCGAACTGGTTCGAATCAGTTGGGCGGCGGACGTGGACAGCTGTCGACTGTGCCGGTCCCGAGCCGCCGCGGACCACCGGGTGACTGTTCCCCCACTCGCCGCCGCGCGGCACCGAGAGAACGGAGGCACCCTTGACCACTTCGCGATCGCGCATCCTGGCGATGCTCGCCGCGCTCGTGCTCTTCACCACCGCGAGCGCGTTTCTCGCCAGCCCGCCGGCGCGGGCCGCCACCGGCACCTGTTCGGGCTCCAAGGTCGGTGGCTTCGATCTCTACGGAGACGTGGCCATCAACGGCTCGACGAGGTACGGCTACGTCGAGGTCTACTACGGCGGCGGATACAACTGCGCGCGCACCGTGTCGAGTGCGAACACCTGGGGCGTCAGCAAGGTCATGTCCGTCGAGCTGTGGGTCTGTTCGTCCGGCACCAGCAACTGCCGGTTGCTGTCGGCGGACGACCGGGACCACGGCACCTACCGGTACTACGCCGGCCCGGTGACCGCCTACGCCAGCGGAAAATGCATCTGGGTCATCGGCAACATCTACTACCCGCCGACGGACTCCAACGCGGGGAACAACAAGTCGGGTTGGTGCGGCTGACGTTCCACGTCGCGCCGCTGCGTCGGGGGGGGGGGGGGGGGGCGGCCCCCCCCCCCCCCCCCGCCCCCCCCGCCCCCCCCCGGGGGGGGGCGGGCGGGTCCCCC
>NZ_JBITFP010000004.1:45925-142943 GCF_044456245.1 Micromonospora sp. NPDC051006 | reverse complement strand
GGGCTACCCACACACCCCCCCCCCCGCCCGCCCACCCCCGGCGGCCGCGCCCCGGGGGGGGGGGGGGCGGGCGCCCCCCCCCCCCCCGCGGGGGGGGGGGGCGGGGCCGCCCCCCCCCCCCCCCCCCCACGACCGTCGCCCCCCGTGACGCGACGGCTGTCCGGTCAGTCGCAGCCCAGGGCTCCCTCGTACCCGGCCGGCGGCCCTCCGGCGGCGACCTTGTCGGCGATCTCCCAGAACACCTCCGGCCAGTCGCCCTGGTCGTTCATGTCGTGCAGCACCCGCCACTGGTGGCTGCCGCTCAGCGCGTCGGCGGCCCGCTGGAGTGCCGCGTCGTCGCCGGCCCGCTTGGCGCGCAGCCACTCGGCGATCCAGGCGCAGCCGACCCGGGAGGTCACCTGGGCGCCGAACTGGTAGGAGTCGTTGGTACCGACGTCGCCCAGCGCGGCGGCGTCGAAGCCCGGCGGCAGCGGCACCTCGGCCAGCACCTTCGCCGCCTGCGCGTCCACCCGGTCCGGCGTGACGATCTCCGGCGGAAGCGCGGCCAACCAGGTGCGCACGTCGACGCGCACGACGGCGGCGAGGACGTGGTCGAACTCGTCGCGGCTCCAGCGGCTCCCGGTACGCAGTTCGACGAAGACACCGTCGCGGGGCCGGAGCATGACCGCGAAGTCGCCGACGCTGTAACGGAACAACTCCCCCGGCCAACCGTCCACTCGCACCGGCTCCGGTGGGCTGACGTTGAGCCGGTCCGCGTAGAAGTCGTGGTAATAGTCAGCCGGATACCAGTTCATCTCCAGCTGCCGCCCGCCGTTGCTGAAGGCGATGGTGCCCTGCTGCTTGGCGAACCCGTAGACGGTGGTGGCCCGCCAACCGCGCTGGTTGATCAGCAGCCGCGGGTTCTCCTCGGCGGCCTTCATCGCCACCGGCGAGTAGACGACGGGCGTACTCGCGCTGGGGCTGTCGACGGGTGCGGCCTGGCGGTCGACCGGATGCTCGCGAAGCATGGTGGACGCGGCCACGACGCCGGTGAGAACCGCGGCCGCGGTCAGCGCGCCGGCGAAGCGGCGGACCATGCCGCGGCGCGGTCGGGGGCGCGTTTGGGGTGGTTCGACGACGGGACCGGGGGTCGGCTCGGACACGATCTCCTCCAGGAGGCTCTGCCTCGCCCCGTCGAGGTGCCCGATGACGTCGGGTCGATAGGGGTCGGCGTCTCGGACCATCCGGTCAAGGTGCTCCTCGGTCATCTGCCCTCCTCCGGGGTGGGTGCGGTCAGGACGTCGAGTACATGTCCGGGTGGGGCGGGGGCGTCACCGACGAGTTCACGCAGCCTGGCTCGCGCGCGCGACAGGCGGGTCCGGACCGCGGCCGGGCTCACCCGCAGGACGGCTGCCACCTCGCGCGGCTGCAAGCCCTCCCAGACGTGCAGCATCAGCACCTCCCGGTCCAGCTCGCCCAGCCTGGCCAGCGCGGCCTGGACGGCGAGCCGTTCGGGAACCTCGCGGCCCGGGTCGACGGCGCTCACGGCCGCTATCTGCTGCCGCAGCCGCTCACCCAGCCGCTGCCGGCGGGTGCCACCCCGGTGGTGGTTCGCCAGCACGCGGCGGGCGACGCCGTACAGCCACAGCCGGGCTTCGGCGTCGGCCGGCAACTCGTGCCGGCGGCGCCAGGCGACGAGGAAGGTCTCGGCGATGACGTCGGCGGCGTCCTCGGGGTGCTCGACGCGGCGAAGGGCGTACGCCAGCAGAGGTTCGAAGTCCTCGGCGTAGACCCGTCGGAAGCGGTCCTCGTGCTCAATCGCGGAGCTCACGTCCACCCCATGTCCGGTCGGGTCCCAATCGTGACAGGACCGGTCTGACGTGGGTGGCGTTCGATTCGAATGGCGCGACGTCACGAGCATTCGGCCGGCCACCGAACCGGCCCCACCGTTACCGCCCGGGCTAGCCGACGGCGATCAGCAGGCTGGTGACCGAGGCCAGTTGGGCGCGGTCGGCCTCGATCACCCCGTCGTCGGTGATGACCGCGTCGACCTGGACGTAGTCGCAGATCGGCACCGGCGCGGTCTGGCGCAGCTTGGACGAGTCCGCCAGCAGCACGACCCGGTCGGCGGCGGCGATGAAGGCCCGCTTCGCCTCGGCGTCCAGCGGCGTGCCGCAGTACGCGCCGCAGCCGGTCAGCCCGCTGGCCGCCAGAAAGAAGGTGTGCATCCGGAGCCGGCTGACCGCGGTCACGGTGTCCGGTCCGGTGAACGCCTGGGTGGCCGGTTGGAGAAGGCCACCGAGACCGATGAGGGTCGCGTCGGAGCGTTCGCCGAGTGCCGCCATGGCGGGCAGCGAGTGGGTCACCACGGTGACGTCGCTGTCGGGCGGCAGCAGTCGAGCCAGTTCGAGGGTGGTGGTGCCCGCGTCGATGCCGATGGTGGCGCCGGGCTCGACGAACCGCAACGCCCGGTGGGCGATGGCCCGCTTCTGGCGCGACTGCGCCTGGGAACGGGTGCCGAACGGGGAGCCGGGCTGCGCCCCGCCCGGCGGGACGGCACCGCCGTACACGAGTTCGGCCAGGCCGAGGTCGGCGAGTCGCTGCAGGTCGCGCCGCACGGTGCGATCGGACACCGACAACCGGGCGCTGAGTTCGGGCGCCGAGACGTAGCCGGTACGGCACATCCAGCGCAGGATCTCCTCCCGGCGTTGCGGCGCGGAGGTGTAGCGCAACTTCTCCTCGCCTGCGGGCTGTGGACCTGTCACGGCTAGACCGTACCGGTGCCGGGCCGCGTCTCGTCGGCCCGGTGACCGTTATCGGACGGAAGTTGTCCGACCCTTGACATCTTTCGTTGGCGGACGGAGAGTGAGGTCGGCAGCCGGCGACCGGAACGGGGGACGTTGCGTGGAGGAATCCGCCGCCTGGCGGGCGGAGATCGCGGTCGATCGTCGACCGAAGGTGATCGTCGACGACGACCCCACCGGGACCCAGTCCGTCAGCGACGTCGAGGTGATCCTGCGACCGGACCGGGCCGCGTTCGACCACTTCTTCGGCTCAAGGCAGCGCGCGACCTTCGTACTGTCCAACAGCCGCGCGCTTCCCCAACGCGCCGCGACCGCGCTGGTCGGCGACATCGCCCGCACGGTGGCGGCGGCCGCCCGGGCGGTCGAGCGGCCAGCGACCCTGATCCTGCGCGGAGATTCGACGCTACGCGGTCACGTGATCGGCGAGGCCGAGGCCGTGGCGCCGCGGACACCGATGCTGTTCGTGCCCGCGTTCCTCGACGGCGGCCGCTTCACCCGCGACGGCGTCCACTATCTGCGGACCGAGACCGGGGCGGTTCCGGTGGCCGACACCGAGTTCGCCCGGGATCCGGACTTCGGTTACCGCAGCCGGCACCTCAGCGACTGGGTGAGCGAGGTCAGCGGCGGCCGTCGCCATGCGGTGACCGTGCCCCTCCCCCGGCTGGCTGAGCGCGGACCCGACGCGGTCGCCGAGGCGCTGCTGGGCGCGACGCCCGAGGCGGTGGTGGTCCCCGACTGTGTCAGCGACGCCGATGTGCTGGCCATCGCGGCTGGCCTGATCAGAGCACAGAACCGAGGCGCCCGGGTGGTGGTCCGCTGCGCCGCCTCGCTCGCCGCCGCCCTGGCTGGCCTTTCCACGCGGCCGCTGGCGCGTCTCGAACTGCCACCCCCCGGCCGGGTACTGATCGCCTGCGGCTCGTTCACCACGGCCAGCACCCGACAGCTGCGGGCCTTGGGCGGGCTGTGGCATCGTCGCGTGGACATCCCGGTCGGCGCGCGGAAGGGCGAGGACGAGCTGCTGGCCAAGGCGGTACGCGAGCGTCTCGACCGGGACGGCCGGGCGCTGGTGTCCACCGACCGGACGCCCCGGCACGACACCGTCCCCGCCGCGCCCGAGTTGCTCATGGACACCCTCGTGGCGACCGTGCGGCAGCTCGCCGCCGACGTGGACCTGGTCGTCGCCAAGGGCGGCATCACCTCCGCCCGACTCGCCACCGAGGCGCTGGGCGCGACCAGCGCCCGGGTACGCGGGCAGATCCTGCCCGGCGTGCCGGTCTGGGATCTGCGCACGTCCGGGAAGAACTCGTCCTACGTGATCGTGCCCGGCAACGTCGGCGCCGACAGCACCCTGCGGGACATCCTGGACCGGATCGCCACGGCGCCCGCCGGGCGGTCTCCGCACGTCGAGCAGGGCGACCGGTGAGCGAGGTCGAGCCGCTGCTGGCCGGCCTGGACGTGGGCACCACGCACACCAAGGCCGGCGTCTACCGCACCGACGGCGACCCGGTCGCCCAACGCCAGACCCCCACCCCGGCCGACGCCGAGACGCTGCGGGACACCGCGCTGCGACTGCTCGCGGACTGCGTGTCGGCCGCCGGTGTCCCGCCGGTCGCCCTCGGGGTCGCGAGCATGGCGGAGACGGGCGTCCCGCTGGACGCCGCCGGCGCTCCGATCGGCGAGCTGCTGCACTGGCGGGACCGCCGCGCCGGCCGGCAGGCCGAGCAGCTGGCCGAGGCCGTCGGCCCGGCGGCCTTCTTCGCCACCACCGGGCTGCACCCGAGCGCGAAGCTGCCGCTGGCCCGCTGGATCTGGCTGCGCCAGCACGACTCGGACGTGCTGCGCCGGATGACCTGCTGGGCGAACGCCGCCGACCTGGTCGTGGGCGCCCTCACCGGCACGGTCGCCACCAGCCCGACGCTGGCCGCCCGTACCGGCGGCTTCGACATCGCCGCCGGGCGGTACCGGCCCGAACTACTCGACCTGGCCGGACTGCGACCCGACCAGCTGCCGCCGGTGCTCGCCGCCGACCAGGTCGCCGGGCGGGTCACCGTCACCGCCGCACGGCGTACCGGGCTACCCGCCGGCACCCCCGTCGTCGTCGCCGGGCACGACCACCTGGTCGCCGCCTGGGCCGCCGGGGTCCGCGCCCCCGGCCAGGTGGCCGACTCCATGGGTACGGCGGAGGCGGTCCTCACCCCCGTCGTCGCGCTGCCGCCCCCAGCCGTGCGGGCCACCGGGAACTCGGTCGGCCCGTTCGTCGACGGCCGATCGTTCTGCCTGATCAGCGGCCTGTCCAGCAGCGGCGGACTGGTCGAGTGGCTCCTCGACCGGATCGCGCCGGCCGGACAGCCGGACCGGCACGAGTGGTTCACCAACCTCGTCGGCCCACCGCCCTGCCGGCCGACCGGCATCACCGTGCAGCCCTACCTGCACGGGCGGGCCAGCCCCGAACCCGATCCACACCGGACGTTGGCCTTGCACGGCATCCGCCCGGAGCACACCCTCGCCGACATCGGCCGCGCCGTCCTGGAAGGGCTCTGCATGCAGGTGCGCTGGATGATCGAGACCCAGTTGAGCATCAGCGGGCACCAACCCGACTCGGTGCGGGTCTTCGGCGGGCCCACCGCCAACCCCACCTGGATGTGGATCAAGGCTCAGGTGACCCCGGCCCCCGTCGTCGTGCTGCCCCGGCACTGTGGCGCGGCGCTCGGCGCGGCCCAACTCGCCGGACGGGCGATCGGCATCCCGCAGACACCGCCGCCGGGACCGCCGCCGCGACCGGCAACGGAGACCACACCCGACTGGGAGGCGGCGTACCGCTCGCACTTCCTGCCGTCAGCCACGACCGCCTCCAACCCGCCCCTGAACAGTGAGGAAGAATCGTGACCGTCTCACCGGCACCGACCCTGGACCGGCTCGCCCGCGGCACCGGCACGTTCGCCATGGTCGCCATGGACCAGCGGGAAAGCCTGCGCACCATGCTCAGCGAGCAGGGCCACCCCGCCGACGACGCGGCGCTGACCTCGTTCAAGCTCGAGGTCGCCACGACGCTGGCGCCACATGCCTCGGCGTTCCTGATTGACCGGCACTACGCGTACGCCGAACTCGTCCGGGACCGGCTGCTGCCGACCGGCTGCGGGTTGATCCTCGCCGTCGACGCGCTGTCCCAGCCGCCCGGCGGGCCGGTGGAGGACACCGCCATCGACGGGGACGTCGACCTCGACCAGGCCCGGCGGAACGGCGTGGTGGCGTTGAAGCTGTTGGTGATGTGGAAGCGGGACGGCGGCGAGGATCGCCGGGTGGCGATGGCCGCTCGCTTCGTGGACCTCTGCCGGCAGGCGGGGCTGCTCTCCGTACTCGAACCGGTCGCCGTCGCCGCGCCGGGACAGCGGGACTTCGACCTCGACGCGGCCATCCTCGACGCCGCCGCCGCCCTCGGCCCGCTCGACCCGACTCTCTACAAGGCACAGGTGCCCCGCCGGGGCCGTGGCGATCTCGGGCAACTCGTGGCCGCCTGCGAGAAGCTGGACCGGCAGCTCGCCCGGCCCTGGGTGGTGCTCTCCAACGGCGTGGAGACGGCGGACTTCCCGACCGCGGTCGAGGCCGCCTGTCGGGCCGGGGCGTCCGGGATGCTGGCCGGCCGGGCGCTGTGGCGCGACGCCCTCGCCACGGACGACCCGGCGGCGGCGCTACGGGAGGAGTCCGTCGCCCGACTTCGGCGGCTGGTCGAGACCGTCGACCGGCACGGCCGCCGGTGGACCGAGGCCGGCTGATGCACCCCGTCGTCAACCTGGGCCTGCTCTTCACGGAACTGCCGTGGCGGCAACGGTTCGCCGCCGCGGCCGAGGCCGGCTTCCACCGGGTGGAGTTCCCCTGGCCCCCGCTGGCACCCGACGAGGTGACGCGGTTGGTGCGCGCGGCGGGGGTACAGGTCGGGCTGCTGAACATGGACGCCGGTGACCTCGCCGCCGGCGAGCGCGGTTACGGCAACGATCCACGACTTGTCGTACGCTGGCGCGACCAGCTGCGGCAGGCGCTGGACCTGGCCCGCGACCTCGACTGCCCGCTGGTGAACGTCCTCGCCGGACGCCGACTGCCCGGGATCGACGGGGCCGACCAGCTGCGCTGCCTGACCGGCAACCTGCGCTGGGCCGCCGACCTCGCCCGGCGGTACGGCCGGACCCTCGTCGTGGAGCCGATCAACGACCGCGACATCCCCGGTTACCTGCTGCCCCGCGTCGTCGACGTGCTCGCCGTCCTGGCACAGATCGACCACGAGGCGGTCGGGCTCCAGCTGGACGTCTATCACGTCGCGGCGATGGGCGACGACGTCACCGGCGCGGTCGCGGCGGCCGGCGGCCGGCTCGGCCACGTACAACTGGCCGACCACCCGGGCCGCCACGAGCCAGGCACCGGCGAACTGGATGTAGACGCGCTGCTCTCGGCGCTGACCGCGGCCGGCTACCAGGGCGGGCTCGCTCTGGAGTACGAGCCCAGCCTGCCCTCGGCGGCGAGCCTGCGCGTCGTCGCCGCGCGGTACCCGCGACTGCGACCGACCGAGGAGCGAGCCGCATGACCCGGATCTGCCTGCTGCACACGGTCACCGGCCTGCCCGCGGTTTTCGCCGACCTGCTCCGGACCGAGGTGGGCCCGGTCGACGCGGTCAACATCGTGGACGAGACGCTGCTCCGCGACACCGTCGAACACGGGATGCTGCCGCGTACCCGTCGCCGGGTGGCCAGCTACGCGGGGTTCGCGGCGGAGTCCGGCGCCGCCGCCGTCCTGGTCACCTGCTCGTCGATCGGTGAGGCGGCCGAGCAGGCGCGCGCCGAGGTGGGCATCCCGATCTACCGGGTCGACGAGCCGATGGCCGAGCAGGCCGTCAACCTCGGCCCGCGCATCGGCGTACTCGCGACCCTCACCGCCACCCTGCAACCCACCCGAGACCTGCTGCGCCGCAAGGCCGGCGAGCGCGGCGAGACGAGCGAGATTCGCGAGTCGGTGTGTCCCGGCGCGTTCGAGGCACTCCGGGGCGGCGATCCCGACCGGCACGACCAGCTCGTCGCCGCCGAGGTACGCCGCCTGGGCGGCGAGGTCGACGTGCTGGTGCTGGCGCAGGCCAGCATGGCGCGGGTGGTCGACGCGCTGCCCGCCGGTCAGGTGCCGGTGCCGGTGCTCAGCTCACCCCGGTCCGGCGTACGGCAGCTGCGCCCGTTCGCCACCCGTTGACCGCCGTCGAGGCTGATGCTCAGGCCGGCCGCCCGGTGCCGGGCGGCCGGCCCAACACCCTCGACCAGGGTCATCTCACGCCTTCCCGGCGAGGTCGTCGGTGTCGTCGACGACCCGGTTCGCGGCGATCACCGCCGCGTAGTAGCGGGCGCTGTCCTTGACGGTGCGCCGTTGGGTCGCCCGGTCGACGTGGACCAGGCCGAACCGCTGGCCGTACCCCTCGGCCCATTCCAGGTTGTCCAACAGCGACCAGTGCAGGTAACCCAACACCTGCGCGCCGGCGTCGACCGCCCGGGACAGGGCGAGCAGGTGGGCGCGCAACGCGCGTACCCGCCCGGCGTCGCGCACCCGCCCGTCGGGGCCGGGTTCGGCGTTCCAGACACCGCCGTTCTCGGTGATCAGCAGCGGGATGTCGTAGTCGCGGTGCAGGCGTACCAGCAGGTCCTGGAACACCTCGGGGACGTCCTCCCAGCCGCTGTCGGTGACCGGGACGCCCGGCTGCGCGGGCAGCACCCGCCAGGGCAGCCCGTCCGCCGGCGCAGCGCTGATCCGTCGGCGGGTGTAGTAGTTCACCCCGACGAAGTCCGGGCGGGCGCCGATCAGGTCGAGGTCGCCGGGCCGTACCCAGTCCAGCGGGCCAACCAGCCCCTCGAAGAGCTCGACGGTGTCCGCGGGGTACCGGCCGCGCAACACCGGATCGAGGAACCAGCGGTTGGTGTAGCCGTCGGACCCCCACGCCGCGGCGGCGTCCGCCGGGTCGTCGGTGACCGGATAGTTGGGGAAGAGGCTCAGTGGGATGCCGACCCGGGCGGCCGGCCGGCGCTCGCGGATGCGTTGCGTCGCCGCGCCGTGCGCCAGCAACAGGTGGTGCGCGACGAGCAACGAGGTGCGCAGATCCTGCTCCCCCGGCGCGTGCAGGCCGAGCCGGTAGCCCAGCACGGACACCACCCACGGCTCGTTGACCGTCAACCAGGTGTCGACCCGGTCGCCGAGCGCGTCGAGGCACACCTCGGCGTACGCCGCGAAAGCATCGGCGGTCGCCCGACTGGTCCACCCGCCGCGGTCCTGCAACGCCTGCGGCAGGTCCCAGTGGTACAGCGTCGGCACCGGCGTGATGCCTCGCTCCAGCAGGCCGTCGACCATCCGGTCGTAGTGCGCCAGGCCCGCCGGGTTCACCGCTCCGGTTCCGTCCGGGACGATGCGCGGCCAGGCCAGGGAGAACCGGTAGGCGTTCATCCCGAGCTGAGCCATCAGGTCCGCGTCGGCGGGCCAGCGGTGGTAATGGTCGCAGGCCTCCTCGCCGGAGTCCATCCCGCGCTCCGCCGTGAAGGTGTCCCAGATGGAGGGTGCGCGGCCATCCTCGCGGGCGGCGCCCTCGACCTGGTAGGAGGAGGTCGCGGCACCCCACAGGAAGCCGGGTGGGAAGCCGTTCGTCGGCTGCTCGCGGTGCTTGTTCGGGCTCACCAGCTGACCTCCGGAAGGTTGAGGGCCGCCTCGCAGCCGAGCAGCAGCACGCCGACGCTCCACGCGTGCGACAGCGTCAGCAACATGCCCTTCGCCTGGAAGCAGGCCGTCTGGTAGTAGCGTTCGCTGGCCATGCCCCGGTAGGCGTTGAAGTCGCCGTCGGCGCGGGCGATGAACTGCCGGAAACAGGCCAGGTTCTCCCGGGTCCGATCCAGGTAGTGCGGATCGCCGGTGGCCGCGGCCAGCTCGACCATCTCCGGCACGCAGATCAGGCCGTACGAGTGCAGGTGCTGGTTGCTCGGCGAGGCCTGGTCGGCGCCGCGGCTGCGGAAGCCGTACCGGCCGAGCAGGGTGTGCTCGTCGAAGGTCACGTCGTAGCTGTAGCGGAAGGTCAGCATCCAGTCGGCGGCGCGACGCGCCAGCTCCACCCAGCGGCGTTCGCCGGTGGCCCGCCACAACGCGACGTACGCCAGGATCGCGGCGTAGCCGTCCTCCGAGGTCGGCGCAAGGTCGACGTCCTCGGGCGCGCCGTGCAGAAACTCCTCGTGCACGAACCGGCTGTAGTAGTCGCCACCGCGCCGGGCGGCGGCCAGATAGCGCGGATCGAGCTCGCCCGCCTCGGCGAGCGCGGCCACCCAGGTCAGTCCGGCGGCGCCTTCCCAGGACAGCACCGCTCCGTCGGCGGCGTGCAACAGGCTGCCGAGGTTGCCGTCGGCTCGCTGGTTGCGTACCGCGACGTCGAGGTTGCTGCGTACCGCGTCCAGCCAGCCGGCACGGGTCGTGCCGACCGCCTCCTCGGCGCGGACCGCGCGGTGCAGGAAGAGGGTCGCCTCGGCGAGGGTACGGGCGTGCAGGCCGCCACGGACCGGTGTCCAGCTCTGACCCCAGCCACGCTCGGCGGTCCACTGCCCCCAGAATGTTCCCGCCGGGGCGAGGTTGGCGCAGATGTGCTCGATGACCGCCGCACCCGCGGCCACGTGGTCGGCATCGCCGCTTCGACGCCCGGACGCCAGCAGCGCGTGCGCGTACGGGATGCCGCTGATCCAGGCGACGTGCATCGCGGCCCGGTCACCCAGTCCCTTGACGTTGTCGTTGAACTCGCGGTCGAACGCCGCCGTCTCCAGCAGCACGGCCGGGTCCGGGCGGAAGTGCCACCGGTGCAGCCCGTACGCGGCCAACTCGGCCGCCTCCGCCACCCCGACCCAGGGCTGCAGCGGGGTCGTGGCGGACCGGGCGTGCCGCTCGCGCAGCACCGGCGCGTAGGCGTGCCGGTCGTCGGGCAGCCGATAGAGGCACACCTCGACCGTCTGCCGCTCGCCTGGCTGCCAGAGGTGGGTCTGCGCCAACGGGGTCGCGGGTTGCTGGCTGCCGAGGTAGCTGACCGGCGCCTCGACGTACGGGAAGTCGGCGTGCACCAGGGCGGCGCCGGCGTCGTGCGCGAAGCCGATTCCGGTCATGCCGAGCGGGCTGTGTTCGTCGACCGCCAGGGCCAGCCCGCCGGCCGCCCCCCAGGCGAACACCGCGGGGGTGGCCGCCCGATCGGCCCGGAAACTCCACTTCGGCGACACGAACCGCTGCGGGTCGGCGGGCTCGTCGGCGGTCCGCGCGAAGCGCGGGAAGAGCCGCGCGTTCTCCGCTGGGCGGTTCTCACCGTAGAACAGCCCGGGGATGAGCCAGTACGGATCGTCGGCCTCGAGCAGGGTGGCCGACACCCGCAGCCGCGCCTGGGCCGGCACGGCGCCGCGGTAGGTGGCGGTGATCGTCACGGTGACCCCGCCGGCGGAGGTGAGCGTCGGCGCGGCGCGCACCCGCACCTCGAACAGCTCCGGATCGAGCCCGCTGACGGTCAGTCGCGCCTCGTCCAGCCAGGTCGGCTCCATCAGTCGGTCTCCGTCAGTGTCCGGGCGGGCAGGTTCCAGCCGTCGAGGCGTACCCGCCGTTGCTCCGGTGGCACGCCGTCCCATCGGCCGTGCAGCACGCGTTCCTCACCAGGCAGCAGGTCAATGGCGTTGTCGTCCCAGCTCGGCCAGCCCGGTTCGCCGGCCGGGCGGGCGTCGAGCACCCGCAGGAACGGGACGGCCGGCCCCGTCTCGTGGCGCAGGCGCAGCGTCCAGGTCGGGCCGTCGGTGTGCAGCTCGGTGGTGATCCGGGCCGGCGGCAGGGTCAGCAGCGCGCCGAAGTCGACGCCGGCGGTGAGCAGGTAGCGGTTGGTCCGCACGTCGGTGTCCGCCTGCACCGACAGGTCCAGCAGGAAAGGCCCGCCGCTCAACTCGGCCACCGCGCACCGGATCTCACCGAACCGGTGCGGTCGCCCCTCGGCGAGCGGGGCCGACCATTGCGCCTCCGCCACCGTACGGCCGTCGAGGCAGCGCACCCGGGCAGTGACGGTCACCGGGCCGGAGTCGTTGTCCCACCACGCCCACACGGTGGCGGCGAATCGGTCGCCGCTGATCCGGGGCGCGGGCAGGGCCGCGCAGACGTGCAGCGGCCGGTAGGCGCGACGTACGTAGTGGTAGGCAGCCTTCGGCTCGCCGAAGTAGTCGACGGCGGCGGTGCACCAGCCGTTCGGGAACGACTCGTTCAGCTGCCAGGGCAGCACCCCGCAGTTCGCCGGCCGGCGCCGGTTGGCCTCGACGGCGTAGCGCAGCCCGTCCGCCTGCAGGAACTGGCTGGCCCGGGAGACCGCCGCGAGGTCGTCGAGCTTTCCGCCGAACGCCTGCTGCACCAGCGGTTCGTTGTTCCACCACCGGCCGAGGTGGTCCCAGACCGGGTTACCGGTCGTCGGGACTCGCCGATCCGGCTCGGGCACGACCGACTCGATCGCGCGCACGTTGCTCATGCCCTCGACACCGAACTCGCTGAGCAGCAGACCGCGGCCTTCGTCGTAGAGCCGGTACTGGTCGGACAGGCCCTGGTGCTCCCACGGCCCGTGCACGTCGTGGTGGTCCGGCCCGCTCCCGACGCTGTCCAGCGTGTTGCCGAACACCGGACCGGACGGTGACGTCGGCAGCCACTGCCGGTCCGGGTCCAGCCGCGCCACCGCGTCGTGCAGGGCCGCCAGCACGGGCGAATCCTCGTCGGCCAACGGCACGCCGTCCGCCCGCTGCAACTCGTTCCCGCCGCACCAGATGGCCAGGCTGGGGTGGTTGCGCCGGGCGGGGACGATCCGCTCGGCCTCGGCGGCCATCCGGGCGACGAATGCCTCGTCGTCGCTGGGCACGCTCCGCATCCCCGAACTGGACATGGCGAACTCCTGCCACACCAGGAGGCCGTAGGCGTCGCACAGGTCGTAGAAGGTCTCGCTCTCGATGAGGCCGCCGCCCCACACCCGCAGCATCGTCACCCCGGCGTCCCGGGCCAGTCCGAGCAGGTGCCGTAGCCGGGCTTCGTCGACGGCGCCGTAGAGGGCGTCGGCGGGTACCCAGTTCCAGCCCTTGATGTCGGTCGGGCGGCCGTTCAGCAGCAGCCGGTAGGGCAGCGCTGTCAGCGGGGCGTCGGCGTCGCGGCGGAACTGCACGTCCCGGAAGCCCACCCGGGTTTCGCGCTCGTCGCTACGCCGTCCGTCACGGTCGCGTAGCACCGTGCGCAGCGCGTACCGGTACGGCTCGCCGCGGCCATTCACCTCCCAACGCCGAGGCGAATCGACATCGATGGCGACCTCGGCGGTCGTCGAGTCCAGCGGCACGGTCGCCGCGGCGACGGCAACGCCGTCCGGGTCGTGCAGGCTGCACTCGGCCGTCGCCCCGGTGGCGTCGCCGTCGACCTGCAACGTGATCGTCACCCGCCCGGCCCCGCCCGCCACGGTGGGACGGGCCCACACGTCGGCCAGCCGCAACGGCCCGGTGGTCCGCAGCCGGGCCGGAGCCCAGAGGCCCTGGTGCACCAGCCGGGGGCAGAAGTCCCAGCCGTAGCCCATCCGTCCCTTGTGAACGCGAACCGCCGCCGTGTAGCCGACCTGCGGTTCGCTGTCGGGCGCGGGATCGATGACCACGGCCAGGCTGTGCTCGCCGGGACCGAGCAGCCCGGTCACCTCCAGCACGAGCGGGACGAAGGTGCCCTCGTGCGTCGCGACCCGTTCGCCGTCGAGGTAGACGGTTCCCGCGTAGTCGATGCCGTCGAACTCCAGGAAGGCCCGCTCGCCGCCGCCGAGCCCGGGCGTGCTCAGCCGGGTGCGGTACACCCAGGTCCGCTGCGGCACCCACTCCGACAGCAGGCTCTGCGTGCCGACGTACGGATCGGGGATCTGCCCGGCGGCCAGCAGGTCGGCGAGCACGCTGCCCGGCACCCGGGCCGGCACCCACCGCTGCCCGTCGTCGCGGTTGTCGCGGGCGTGCAGTTGGGCCCGGTGCAGCTGCCAGTCGTCACCGAGGAACCCCCGCAGCTGCCAGCCCGCGTCGAGGCTGGACACCTGGATCATGCCACCTCGCCCGCTCGCGCCGGCTCGTCGGCGGCTGCCGGCTCACCGGTTCCCGCCGGCTCGTCGGCTGGACCGGTCTCCCCGGTCGCTTCGGTCGCGTCGGTCGCGTCGGTCGCCGGCGCGGGGCGTTCCAGCAGATCGGTCTCGACGACGGACCGGGTGGGGTCGCCGGGGACCAGCAGCGTCTTGATCTCGTGCGGGCCGAAGGCGGCGGTCAGGGTACGGCCGAGGAACGGCAGGTCGATGGTGGCCTCAGCCGCCGCGCCGGCCGTCTCGTAGCCCCGTACGACGTAGTCGTCCGCGCCGTCCTCGGCCCGTTTGACCACCGTGATCACGACGTTGTCGGCGTCGGACACGGCGACGAAGGAGCGCTGCTGCGGCAGTGGCCCGGCGTGGTACGACTCCAGCAGCGCGACCGGTCGCTGGTCGAGTTCGGCCGCGACGCGGACCGTGCCGGCGGCCCGCCAGTCACCGGCGTGCGGCAGCAGCCGGTAGGTGAACCGTTGCACGCCCTGGTCCATGACCTCGTAGTCGCCGTCCGCCGGCAGCGGCTGCGGGGTGTGCCAGGCGTACGCGGGACTGCGCAGCGCGGTGAGCCCGATCTCGCCGCCGTTCACGTCGACGCCGTATTTGGCGTCGTTGAGAACCGACAGGCCGGCCGGGCGGCCGGACAGCTCGCCCGACACGTCCACCCACGAGTGGCTGACCGTCTCGTGCCCGTCGGCGGTGCGCTCCAGGTGGCCGTACGGGATCGCGTGCGTCGCGGTCACGCCGGTCAGTGCGGTCGGGAAGCGCAGCTTGAGCATCCGGAGCCGCTCGTGCCAGTCAATCGTCACCCGGACCTCGAGGTGCCGCGCCCCGGCGGCCAGCACGAACTCCTCCGTCAGGGTCGACGCGCCGTACTCGCTGCGCACCCGCAGCACCTGCCGGACCGGGCCGGACTCGACCAGGCGTACCGACACCGGGGCGAAGGCGCCGATCACGTCGCGGTAGGAGACCACGCCGTGCCCCCAGGTGTCGGTCTGGTCGTCCAGCACGACCGCGTGCCCGGCGCGAGCGGCGTCGTCGTCGATCAGCTCGGCGCCGGTGGCCCTGCACACCAGGCTGGACAGCCACCCCGTCTCCGGGTCGACCACGACGCGTAGGTGCTCGTTCTCCAGCACCGGCTCGGCGCCGGCCGGCTGCTCCGCCGGCACGCCGTGGTCGGGATACAGCCGGTAGAGGCGGTAGCCCAGCGGAGGCAGCTCCACCGGTACGACCAGACGCCGCCGCCCGCCGGTCAGCGTCACCGACGGGGCGACCTGCACGGCGGTGAGCGTCTGCGCGTCGTCGACCGCGACGATCGCACCGTTGCCGAGCGCGCTGCCGAACTCCACCTCGACGGTGTCCCGCACCGGCCACGGGTGCGGGTTGAACACCGCCAGCGGGGCCATCCGCTCCTCTTCGGGGATGTCGATCTGCCGGCTGATCCGCTGGATCGCCTGGTTCTGCAGACGGGCCGCGATCGACCGGGCCTCGCCGAGCTGGTCGCGCGCGTCGTCGTAGGCGCTGGGCAGCGCGGTGCCGGCCGCGGTGTCGTGGAAGTGGTTGAGCAGCACCTGCCGCCAGGCGTGTTCCAGCTGGTCGGTCACCCGGGGCATGCCGGCCACCGCTCCTGCGACGGCGGCCCACTTCTCGGCGGCCTGCAGCGCGTGTTCGGTGTGCCGGATCAGCTTCTTGATGCCGGAGTGCGCCGAGTAGCAGCCCACCCCGTGCGGCTGGATCTCACCGGCGTACTCCGGCAGGCCCCCGCCGGCGGCGGCAGCGTCGAAGAACGCCCGCACCGTGGAGAAGAGCATCTGCGGGTACTGGTCGCTGCGGTCCAGCTCCAGGATGCTGTCGATGTTCGCCCGCGTCGGTCCGCCGCCGTGGTTACCCACCCCGTAGAAGCACATCAGCGGGTCGCTGGTGTGCGGCAGCTGGGCCAGCGCCTTGCCGACGTGCACGCCCAGGTGACCGGCCGGGCTGCAGTACTCGTGCGGGATCCGGTAGGCCAGCACCCGGGAGCCGTCGGCCGCCTGCCACCAGAACGTCGGTCCGGGCAGCTGCGCCTCGTGCGGCTGCGGACGCATGAAGACGTAGCTGTCCATGCCGGACTTCGCCAGCAGCTGCGGGATGGTGGCGTTCTGCCCGAAGGGGTCTACGTTGCAGCCGACCGAGGCCATCACCCCGAACCGGTCGGCGAGGAACCGTTGCGAGTAGAGCGCGTGCCGGACGAAGCCCTCTCCCCCGGGAATGTTGCAGTCCGGCTCGACCCACCAGCCGCCGACGATCTCGAACCGGCCGGCGCGTACCTGCTCCTGCAGCGCCGCGAACAGCTCCGGATCGTGCTCCTCGATCCAGGCGAGGTAGCCGACGGAGTCGCAGGTGAAGACGAAGTCGGGGTACTCGTGGATGCGCTGCACGGCGGCGCGGAAGGTGGCCCGTGCCTCCTGGTAACCCTCCTGCCACGGCCACAGCCACACCGCGTCGATGTGCGCGTTACCGATCATGTGCAGGGCGCCGCGGGTGGCTCGGCCGGCGGGTGGCGCCGGCTGGCGGGGGATTGTCGGCCGGCGGATGCCGGGCTGCGGGTTCGCGCTGTGCATGGGGAAGTCGATGCCTTTCGGTGTGCGTCGCCGATCGGGTCAGGCGGTCGCGGCGGCCCAGCGGTCGATGTGCTCGCTGAGCAGGTGCAGGAGCAGAACGTGCGCCTCCTGTACCCGGGCGGTGCGCTCGGAGGCCACCGCGAGCACGCGGTCGGCGTACCGGGCGGCCGGCCCGCCGCCCGTGTCGGGCTGCCCGGTGAACAGGACCGTCAACGCCCCGGCGTTCTGGCCCGCGCGCAGGCCCGCGACGACGTTGGGCGAACGGCCGCTGCTGGTGAAGGCCACCACCACGTCGCCGGGGCGGGCCAACGCGGCGACCTGCCGGGCGAACACGTCGTCAAAGGAGTAGTCGTTGCCGATGCAGGTCGTGACGGTCGGATCGGTGGACACCGCCACCGCGGGCAGCGGTCGCCGCTCGCGGCAGTACCGGCCGATGAGCTCGCCGACCAGGTGCTGGGCGTCGGCGGCCGACCCGCCGTTGCCGAAGGAGTAGAGGATGCCACCACGATCCAGGCGGGCGTTCACCTCCTCCCCCAGGGATTCCAGGTCGGGGAGGAGCTTGCGGACCGACTCGATCACGGTGAGGTGTTCGTCCAGGTGCTGGACGAGGGGAGAGTGGTCATCGGGGATCATGCGGCTGCTCCATCGTCGAGGTAGAGAAGGGCCGATGCCGCCGCGCCGACGACGCCGACGGTGTCGCCGTGCGACGACAGCTCCACCCGGGCCGCGGCCCCGGCTGGTCGCATGGCCTGGGTGAGTGCGGCGCGGCGTACCGGTAGCAGGAGGTCGTCGCCGGCGCGGGTGACTCCGCCGCCGAGGACGACGAGTTGCGGCTCCACCACGTTGATCATGACCGCGATGGCGCGGCCCAGCGCGGCGGTGGTCTCGTCCCAGAGGTGGCGGGCGAGCGGGTCGCCCTGCCGGGCGTGCGACGACACGGTTTCGGCGGTCACCACGTCGAGGCCCCGCATGGACGACGCCGCACCGGTGCTCAACGCCTCGCCCGCCCGCCGTGCGATCGAGCTGCCCGAGGCGTACGCCTCGATGCAGCCCCGCTGCCCGCAGCCGCAGACCCGGCCGTTCCAGTCGATGACGACGTGGCCGAACTCGCCGCCGTTGCCGGCCGCGCCCCGGTAGACCTGCCCGTCGAGGATCAGGCCGCCACCCACGCCGGTGGACACGGTCAGGTAGAGCATGTGCGCCACGTCGCGCCAGGGCCCGAAGCGGTACTCCCCCAGTACAGCGGCGGTGCCGTCGTTCTCCAAGAAGGCCGGACGGTTGTAGGCGGCGGCGACGAGGTCGACGATGGGCACGTCGTCCCAGTACGGCAGCCCGGGCGGGCCCTGCACCCGCCCGGTCACCGGATCGAGCGGGCCGCCGCAGCCGATACCGATCGCGGCCATCTCGGCCTGACCGTGCCCGGCGGCGGCCAGCGCCTCGTGCCCGAGGTCCAGCAGCCGCTCGATGACCTTGTCCGGCCCCTCCTCGACTCTCGTGGGTGTGCGGACGAATGAACGGACCTCGCCGGTGCGGCTGACGACCCCGGCGGCGAGCTTGGTGCCGCCGATGTCGAGGGCGAGGACGTGGTCACGGAAGGGCACCTGGCCTCAGCCCTTCCGGCCCTGGGTCGCGATGCCCTCGATGATGTGCCGCTGAGCCACGGCGAAGATAATGATCATGGGTAGGGTGGCGATCAGGCTCGCCGCCATGACGATCTCCCAATGTTGTTCGCCGCCGTTGCCGAAGGTGTCGATGACCGCCTTGAGGCCGCGGGGCACGGTGAACAGCGATGTCTCCTGCAGGTAGATCAGGGGCCGGATCAGGTCGTTCCAGCTCGCCTGGATCTCGAATACGAAGACGATCGCCAGCGCCGGCCGGGCGAGCGGCAGTGCGATGCGCCAGAAGAGCCCGAAGAAGCTGGAGCCGTCGACGCGAGCCGCCTCGAACAGCTCACGGGGCAGGCCGAGGAAGAACTGGCGCAGCAGGAAGATGTAGAACGCCGAGCCGAAGATGTTCTGCGCCCACAGCGGCACCTGCGTTCCGGTCAGGCCGAGCTTGTTCCAGATCAGGTAGACCGGGATCATGGTGACCGCCTGCGGCAGCATCATCGTCGCGAGCACGAGCCCGAACAACACGTTGCGCCCAGGGAAGCGGAAGTACGCGAAGCCGAACGCCACCAGCGCGCTGCTGATGGTGACCGTCGTGGCCGCGGCGAGCCCCACCACCGCGCTGTTGCCCACCCAGGTCAGCACGGGCGCGTAGTCCCAGACGTCGGCGAAGTTCTCCAGACGCAGGGTGTGCGGGATCAGGGCGTTGTCGAACACCTCGGTACGCGGTTTGAGCGAGGCGCTGATCAGCCAGACGAAGGGGTACGTGAACACCACGCTGGCGAGGCCGAGCACGATCAGGTACGGCGCTCGTCTCCACCAGCGCTCGTCACGCCTGCCGGAAGCCGGCCGACTGCCTTCGGTCCGTTCGTGGCCCGGGCCGCCCGTGGTGGGGACGGCCGTCAGGCCGGGAGGCGATGTACTCATCTCAGTCCTTCTCGCCTTCGTAGTAGACGAACCGGCGCGAGACCCGTACCTGCACGGCGGTGATGATCAGAATGATCAGGAACAGCAGCCAGGCCAGCGCCGAGGCGTATCCCATGTGCAGGAACCGGAAGGCCTGCTGGAACAGGTAGATCACGTAGAACAGCGCGGCCTCGTTGGAGTAGGTGCTGTTCTGCTGGGCGCCGAAGAACATGGTGTACGCCTGGTCGAACATCTGCAGTGCGGAGATCGTCTGCACGATCAGGGTGAAGAAGAGCGCACCGCTGATCATCGGCACCGTCACCTTTCGGAACTTCGTCCACGCGTTCGCGCCGTCCATCTCGGCGGCCTCGTAGAGGTCCTTCGGCACCTGACGCAGCGCCGCAAGGTAGATGACCACGGTCCCGCCGAGGCTCCACAGCATGGTGATGACCAGACCGGGCTTGACCCAGTTGGTGTCGGTCGTCCAGTTGGGCCCGGTGATCCCGATCAGGCGTAGCGTGCGGTTGAGCAGGCCCTCCTGACCGTTGAGCAGCAGCAGGAACAGCGCGCCCACGGCGACCGTCGGGGTCATCACGGGCAGGTAGAAGACGGTCCGGAAGAAGCCCGACGCCCGCCCGACCCGGTTGAGCACCATGGCGAGGAGCAGCGCCACCACCATCGACGACGGCACGTACAGCACCGCGTAGATGAGCGTGTTGCCGAGGGACTTGGCAACCTTCGGGTCCGTGACGAGCTCGCGGTAGTTCGCCAGGCCCACGCCCTCCGGGGCGTCGATCGCGTTGTAGTCGGTGAACGACAGCACGAGGCTGGCGATCATCGGGCCGAGGGTGAACACCAGGAACCCGATGATCCACAGTGAGATGAAGCCGTAGGCGGCGCGGATCTCCCGCCAGTTTCTGGTTGGGCGTGCGCCACCCGGAAGCAGCTTCCGGGTGGCCACGTTCGCGGTTGTCACGGCCATCACTTCGCCGCGCTGAATGCCTTGCTCGCGTCCGCCTGCGCCTGCTTCATCGCCGCGTCGGGCTTCTGCTGGCCGGCGAGGGCCCGGTTCACCGCGTCCTGCCAGGCCGCCTTGATCTCACTGCCGGCCTTGGAACCGGGAATGGCGAACGCATAGCCGGTGGACGCGTAGTAGTTCTCGATGGCCTTGTGGAATCCGGTCTGGCCGGGCTTGACGTACTTGGCCTTGATCTGATCGTCCGCCGAGGGGTTGGCGGTGAAGAGGCCGGTGAAGATGGAGTTGTTCTTCTCCACCGTGGCCTGCCGGGCGGCGCCGGCCTTCAGCCAGGTGTCGGTGCTGGTCATGACCTTCATCCAGTTGATCGCCGCGGCCGGGTTCTTGGCACCCTTCGGCAGGCACCACGCGCTGCCGTTCTCGAAGCTGATCGGCGTGCCCTGCTTGTCGGTGAACGGGACCGACTGCAGGTCGAGCTTCGGCGAGGACTGGACGAGGACGTTGACGTACCAGCCCTCCCAGGGGAACGCGCCCGCCTGGTTCTTCACGAACTGGTTGCCGGCTCCGAAGAGGTCCCAGGTGTCGCGGAACGCCTTGAATTTCGACCAGCCGCCCTGCTCGTTGATCAGGCTCAGCGCGTACGTCAGCGCCTCGATGATCCTCGGGTCGTCGAGGTTCGGCGAACCGTCGGCGTTCACCAGGTCCGCGCCGTTGGCCTTCGCCCAGAGGGGTAGGAACTCGGGGAGCTTCGGGTCGAACCCGATCCGGGCGATCCCGCCACCGCTGGCCTTGTACAGCTTCGTGGCGACGGTGTGCAGCTTGTTCCAGTCGGTGGTGCTCACGTCGGCCAGGGTGAGCCCGGCGTCCTGCAGCGCCTTGCCGTTCACGAGGATGTTGCGGGTGTTGTAGAACTCCGGGACCCCGTAGACCTTGCCGTCGATCGTCACCTCCTTGATCGCGGCCTCGCGGTAGTCACCGGTCTTGATCCCGGCAGAGGCGAGGTGGTCGTCCAGGGGTTGGATGGCGCCCTGCGCCGCGTAGCTGCCGACCAGGTCGCGGTTGAGATACACCAGCGACGGGGCGTTGCCGCTGGCCACCGCGGACAGGAACTGCTGCGGATCGAAGTCGCCCTCGTTGATGGCGAGCTGCACGTTCGGGTAGGCGCTCTTGAACGCGTCGATACGCGCCTGCCCCACATCGTCTGGCTTGCCGAAGCCCTGGGTCGACAAGGAGCCGGTGTCGCCCTTGTCGCCGCTGCCGGTGTCGTTTCCACTCCGGCTGACACCGCCGCAGGCGCTCGTCGCGCCGAGCGCGAGAGCCCCTACCGAACCGGCCAGAAGACCCCGCCGGGTGATCGTCATGCGTCACTCCTCAAAGACGGCGGATGTCCGAGACAGGCACGCGTGGACCCCGTGGTGACCTGGGCTTCACCGCGTCGGCGGAGCCGTGGTCACCCGGCGGCCGGGCCCGGGACATCGAATGTGGCATCGTTACCACAGTGATCTGCAACATATGGCGGTCCCGCAGGAACTGTCAAGGGTTGGTTGCGGCAGTGTTACGTGCGCGAGTCAGCGCGGCGAGGGCGCGGTGGCGCCCGGACGCAATCCGCTGTCCGCGCCCTGGATGCGAACACCGCGCGGGGCCGCGGTCGAGCCGCGGATGACAACCGAGGGCTCGATATGCCGTACCGTCGCCAGGGTGGGCGCGGATCCACCGAGGCGGTCGATGACCAACTGGGCGCAGGTGCGGCCGAGGTCGTCGGTGTGCTGGTCCACAGTGGTGATCCCGGGCGAGACCATGGACATCCACGGCACATCGTCGAAGGCGACCAGCGACAGATCGTCGGGCACCCGCAGCCCACGCCTCTGCAACGCCTGGAACGCACCCTCGGCGAGCATGTTGTTCGCGGCGAAGAGGGCGGTGACGTCGGGACGCCGGTCCAGCAGAGCGTTGACCGCGTCGCGCGCCGCGTCCGGCTGGAACCTGGTCGGCACCACCAGGGTTGGATCCATCGGCAGCCGGGCGGCGCGAAGCGCGGCACGGTAGCCGGCCAGGCGGCCGGCGCCGGTTGTCCAGTCGGTCTCGTCGATGAGCAGCGCGATGTTGGTGTGCCCGAGGTCGACCAGGTGACTGGTGATTTCCTGCGCACCCTGGACGTTGTCGACCAGGACACCGTCGGAGGTCAGCCCGTCCACCATCCGGTCCGCCTGTACGACCGCGACCCCGTCGTCCATCAACATCCGCACCGCCCGCCCGGACACCGGCGTGACGATCGCCGCCGACACCCGTACCGCCAGGAAGGTCCGCGCGCCCTCCACCTCGGCCTCCGCCTGGCCGTCGTTGTTGACCACGATCACGTGATAGCCGGCCGCGCGGAGTTGCTCTTCGATGCCGGCCGCGAGGTTGGCGTAGAACGGGTTGCGGATGTCGGAGATCAACACCCCCACCGCCCGACTGGTGCGGTTGCGCAACGCTCGGGCGTTGCCGTCGGGGACGTAGCCGATCTGTTCGGCGGCTGCGAGCACCCGGGCGCGCACGTCGGCGGCGACGTAGCCGTTGCCGCTCAGGGCGCGCGAGGCGGTGGACGGCGAGATGCCCGCGGCGCGAGCCAGGTCCTGAATCGTTGGGCGCTGACGCTGGCGCTTGCGTGGACGGGATCCGGCCTCCCGCGGAGACCCGCCGCCACCGTCCTCAGGTATCCGCGCCATGAGACGGAATTCTATGCGGCGGGACCAGGCCGTGCGTCACGCGATAGCCGGCCCAGGCAGTCTCGATCGCCGACCAGGTCGCCGGGGTGAGCAGGTCAGGGTCCAGATCCATCCGATCCCCGTAGTAGAGCGCCGGCACGCCCAACGCCGGCGCGGCGGCGGCGTACGCCACCAGGTCGGCCTGGCCGGGCAGGCACCAGCCGTCGGTGTCGATCGGCAGCTCCGGGCAGGCGGCCTGCACCACCCGGGCCCGGTAGGTCATCTGCGCCACGACCGCGGACCCGGGATCGCCCGGCGGCGGTGTCCGCCCCACCGGATGGTCGAGGTGCAGCACGTCGTTGAGCCGGATCATGTCGGTGACGTCGAGGAAGCCCGGATCCGGGGTGTGCGTGACGATCAGCGAGTCCGGTTTGACCTGCTTGGCGGTCCGGTAGGCGACCCCGAGGAGTTCGTGCAACAGGTCGAAGCCCCACGACGGGCCGGCGTGGCGCAGGGCCGTACCGGACGGTGTGCGCCCGGTGAAATCAATCTTGAGGCCGTCGGCGTTGAGCCCGTCGGGGTCAAGCATGTGGCGGACGGCGTCCTGGATGATCGACCGGCCGAGCGGGCTCTCCGGGTCGAGCGCCACCGGGACCCCGTCGGGATCGCGCACGCACGCGTCGTCGGGAGCGCCTTCCGGGTCCCACGCCTTCCACCAGAGCAGCACCCGTTGTCCCGCGGCGTGCCGGGCCGCGATGAAGCCAGCCAGGTCAGGCCACTTCAGCGGGTCGGACCGGCAGGTCGCGTACTGCGCCTGCCACTTGTCGTCGATTACGATCGTGCCCGGTACGACTCCGTTACGGGCCAGCATGTCGAGGAGATCCTCGTACAGCTCCTGGCGGGACATCTCCGGCGCGGGCGAGCCGTTCTCGCCGGCCAGCGCACACTGCGCGCCCCAACCGCAGAAGATCGGCTGACGCCAGTGGTCGGCCAGCGGGCGCCCGGTGGCCGGCGCCGCCAGGCCACGCGCGACGAGTTCCGCCCGGTACCGGCTCAGCCCCTCGTACGGATCCGCCGCCCCGAAGAGCAGCAGCACCGTCGGGGTGGTGAACGTGCCGTCGACCGTGGTGTGGCCCTGGTACTCACAACGCAGGCTGAACCCGCCCGGGGTCGGGTCGTAGCCGAACTCCACGAAGGTGCGCCGCCGTGCCGCCAGCCCGACCATCAGCCAGGGCCCCGCGGGCAGGTGCCGTTCGTCGTCGACGGGCTGGCGGGACAGACCGAAGCACGTCGGCGCCGGCGTGAACAGCCAGCGGCCCACCCCGGGTTCGCCGCCCTCTCCGTTCGCGCTGATCACCGCCGGCTCGGCCGCCGGTCTGGCGATGCGCCACGGGTGGTCGGGGTTGGGTGAGAAGACGGTCTGGTGGGCGGCGCCGCTGGGCAGCATCCCCTGCGGCAGGCGCGCGCCGCCGAGCAGGTGCACGGTGGTGATCCGGCCGTGGCCGTGCACGGTCGCGGCGAAGGTGATCTGGTTGGGGTGGAACTCCACGACCTGGGTGCGCCCGGACCAGCGGGTACTGGTGCAGGTGATGGTCAGTCGCACCAGATCGTCGTGGCGCTCGTGCGCGATCGCCTCGACCCGGATCGTCTCGTCCGGCCCGTCCAGCGCGTGCACGGAGGAGAGCAGTCGCAGTCGTCCCCAGGACCCTCCGTCCGCCGCCGTGACGTCGGCCAGCAGCCGCCGGCGGTCGATCCGGGCGGTGTAGTGCGGGGTACGGATCTCCAGTTGTCCGGGCGTCTCCACCACGGCGACCTCGGCGCTCATCGCACGTCCACGAGCGCCTCGGCCTGCTGGCCGAAGTTCCGGTCGCCGGCGGTGAGGTTCGCCGCCACCCGGGCCCTGCGCCGCGCCAGGCCGGGCGGCGGCACGACGTCGAACCGTACGCAGGCCTCACCGAGCGCGTCGACCTCGACTGCGCGCTGCCCGGGCGACACCTGCCAGCCGGCCGGCACCACCAGGTCGACGCGCAGCCCGCACCGGCGCCGGAACGGGTTGCGGACCTCCACCTCCAACTGCACCGGCTCCCCGCCGGTCACCGTCGAGCGGTACGGCAGGATCCGCGCCCCGAAGCCCTCCGCGCCGAAGTCGACCTCGTCGAGCGGCAGCAGCGCCCGGTGCAGCCGGGCCAGCTCCTCACCCTTGGTGAGCAGCATGTCCAGGTAGGCGTCGTCCACTCGGCGGGGCGCCCAGTGTCCGCTGATCATGAGATCTGGCGCCAGCTGGCGGTAGAGCAGCGCCGAGTCGACGAAGTCGTCGATGCGGAAGCGGTTGCGGTACTGGAAATTGAGCACCTCGGTACGCTCCCCGTCCACCCAGCCGCCGTCCTGTTGGTCGCCGGTGGCCACCACGGTGTTGCCGTCGACCTGGAACGCGATCGCCACGGCGTACAGGGTGTGGCCCGGTAGGGGCCACATGGTCAGCTCGTACTCGTGCCACCGCACCGGAACACCAGTGGGCACCACCCGGTCGACCGGCAGCGGGTCGTACCAGAGGCAGGGCAGGTCGTACCGGAGCGGGTCGCGCAGGATCGGCGCGATCGAGTCCGCCGCCCAGATGCGGGTGCCCTCCACCTCGTGCAACAGGTCGAATCCGGCCACGTGGTCGTCGTGGTAGTGGGTGGGCACGGCCACCTCGATCCGATCGATGCCGTACGAGCGCTTCAGCGCGTCGAGCGATGCGAGCCATGGCCGGCGTGACGACCGGTCGCTGCCGGTGGGCAGGCCGGCGATCATGTCGAAGCCGTAGTCGATCAGCAGCGCCGCACCGGAGTCGGAGAGCAGCGCGTAGCTGGTCGCGAAGGACGTGCGGTTGCGCAGCAGGTGCGGTGAGATCTCCTCGTACGGCTGCCGAAGCCGGGCGGTCAGGTCCCAGGGTTCGTCGCGCCGGAAGTCCACCAGCGCCTGCAGGTTGCGTCGGGTCTGTGCGAGCGCGGGCAACGGGTCGGTGATCGGACGGCCGTGCGAGGGCAGGATCAGCTCGGGGTCGCGGTCGGCGAGCAGATCCAGCGACAGCACCGAGGCGGCCGCGCCTTCCAGGCCGCTGTAACTCCACTGCAGCGCCGACACCGACCAGACCGTGCCGGGCCCGTGCAGCAGGTCGCCGGTGAACGCCATCCGCCGCCCGTCCAGCTCCGCCAGGTAGCTGACCGAGCCCAACGTGTGGCCGGGCGTGGGCAGGGCCACGAGGGTGACGCCGCCGAACCGGACCGGCCGGTACTCCGGCACCACGCCATGCACCGGCACGTCCTCCAGCAGCGAGAAGCGGTCCTGCCGCAGGTCGTAGTTGTTGTCGATGGTCCGCGTCCGCCAGTGCGTGCCGACCTTGGCGAAGAGGTCACGCTCCGACGACGGCACCCAGATGCGCGCCCCGGCGCCCGCCGCGCGAGCCAGGCCCTGGCCCTGGTCCCGGTGGTGGTGCGTCATGAGTACGTCGGTGATCCGCTCGACCCCGTAGTCGGCGAGATGATCAAGGACGGCGCCCGAGCCGAAGTCGATGGCGATGGCGTCCGACCCGCTGATGATCAGGTAGACGTTGCAGGTGTCGTGGTGCACGCACACGCGGTCCGTCAGGCGCATGTGGCAACGATTTCACAACTAGCCACCCCGAGGGAAGTGGGCAAACCAGGATGACCCGCTCCCCCGGCCTCGAGCCCTCGCCGTCACGACGACCCTCGTAGGGTGATGGCATGGCTGAGCGATCTCTGACCCTGATGGCGGTGCACGCCCACCCCGACGACGAGGCGACGAGCACGGGTGGCGTCCTTGCCCGCTACGCGGCCGAGGGGATCACGACGGTGCTGGTGACCTGCACCGACGGTCGTTGTGGCGACGGCCCCGGCGGGGTCAAGCCGGGCGACCCGGGGCACGACCCGGCCGCCGTGGTGGCGATGCGCCAGAGCGAGCTGGAAGCCAGCTGCGCGGCGTTAAAGGTCACCCACCTGGAGACGCTCGGCTACGCCGACTCCGGGATGATGGGCTGGCCGACCAACGACCTGCCCGACGCGTTCTGGAACACGCCGGTGGCGGAGGCGGCCGACCGGCTGGCCGAGCTGATTCGGCAGTACCGACCGGACGTCGTCGTCACCTATGACGAGAACGGCTTCTACGGGCACCCGGACCACATCCAGGCCCACCGGATCACCATGGCGGCCGTCGAGAAGACGGACATCCCCGCGAAGGTGTACTGGACCACCGTGCCGCGTACCGCGTTCGCCGAGTTCGGGCGGGTCATGAAGGAGCTCGGCGTCGAGTGGGCCGAGCCGGACGCGGCGGAGGCGGAGGCGGAACCGCAACTGGGCCTGCCCGACGACGAGATCAGCACCTGGGTGGACACCACCAGCTACGGCGCGCAGAAGTTCGACGCGTTGGCCACGCACGCCAGCCAGACCGAGAACATCTTCTTCCTGCAACTCGGCAGGGAGCGGTTCACCGAGCTGATGGGCATGGAGACCTTCGTCCGGGTCCGCGACAGCACGGGCGCGCCGCTACCCGAGGACGACCTGTTCGCGGGACTGCGCTGACCGGCCCGCCGGTCCGGGTCTTCCGGGAAGCGAAGATTCTCTATCGGACTTCTCGGCGGAGCTCGGAACTTTCCCGCTCTCCGGTCCGACTACTGCTGCATGCG
This sequence comes from Micromonospora sp. NPDC051006, assembly GCF_044456245.1. Classification (NCBI taxonomy): domain Bacteria; kingdom Bacillati; phylum Actinomycetota; class Actinomycetes; order Micromonosporales; family Micromonosporaceae; genus Micromonospora; species Micromonospora sp. NPDC051006. The sequence goes on along the minus strand of NZ_JBITFP010000004.1, from coordinate 115,563 downwards.
AGCGATCATTGCGACGCAGGCCGGCGGCGCCGGTGGGTAGCGGCGTCCTGGCGTCCGGTCTGCTGAAGCGAGCCCGTGGCGACACCACGGACGACGATGCCGCGGTGACGGCGTGGGCGCTCGCCGCGGGACGAGGCGACCGGGAGGCGGCCACCCGGTTCATCCAGGCGACCCAGCACCAGGTGTGGCGCTTCGTCGGTCACCTGGCGAGCCCGGGCGAGGCTGACGACCTGACTCAGGAAACGTACCTGCGGGCGCTGCGGTCGTTGCCGACGTTCGCCGCGCGCGCGTCGGCACGGACGTGGCTGCTCGGCATCGCCCGGCGCGTGGTGGTCGACCAGATCCGGGCCGCCACCTCCCGCCCGCGGACCGTGCCGTTGTCTGAGCGGCACGACCTGGCGGACACCGGCGGCGGGTTCGACGGGATGGTCGCGCTCGAGGGTGTTCTGCTGACCATCGACGCCGACCGGCGGGAGGCATTCGTCGCCACGCAGATCACCGGTCTCTCGTACGCCGAGGCCGCGGAGGTGTGCGGCTGTCCGGTCGGCACGATCCGCTCCCGGGTCGCCCGGGCCCGGGAGGACCTCGTGGTGGCCCTGAACGCCGGCCAGGCGTCGCCGCGGGGGCGGGCCGGCTGAGCATCGCGCCGTCGTGACCGGCGGCGCACAGGCGCGGCCGGGACGACCGTCCCGGCCGACGCGGATGATCGGATGCCGGCCGGCCGCTGCGGCCGGCCGGCATCGACGAGGCTCAGCGGGCCTGTGCCGCGCGCCGGTAGGCGAGCAGACCGGCGACGAGCCCGGCGAGGCCGAGCAGGATACCGACGATCCCGTAGACGCTCCCGGTGCCGCTGTCGCCGCTGTCCTCGGCTGACGTCGCCGCGGCGGGGACCGGTTGGGCCGAGCCGGCGGCGGGCTCGGTGTCGGCGGCGGTGAGCTTGAGCACCGGTGCGGGATGCTCCGGCTCCTGGCCCGGGGTGGGCTCGTCGATCCAGCGGACGATGTCGCCGTCGGAGTACGTCTGCAACGCCTTGAACACCAGTTGGTCGGCCTCCGGCAGCGGCCCGAGGGACACCTCGAACTCCTGGAACTGCTTCGGCTTGATCACGGCGCCGGGGCTGGCGGTCCAGGTGATCCTGCTGACCGCTTCGGTGATCTCGCCGTCATGGTTCTTGATCGGCGTGGTCAGTTTCGTCGTCTCGGTGGTGGCCGTCCAGCCGGCAACCGGCCTGAGCGACACCGAGGCGATCGGGGTGGCGGTCGGCAGGTTCACCTCCACCTTCGTCGTGTCCGCACTGTCCTTCTCATTGGGCACGCGGAACGAGACTTTCATCCAGCCGCCCTGCGTGGCGGTGCCCGGGTTGACCGTGACGTGCGCGGACGCCGGACTGGCGACCGCGACAGTGAGGGCCGCCGCGCAGGCGGCTATGGCGGCCAGGCGCGCGAGCAGGGACCGATTCATGGCGCTCGTCCTCGTTCTTCGGGTCATGGGGAGGCCGGCGGGTCCGGCCGTCGTGTGTCAGTCGGACGGGACCGCGAACTAGTTCCCGGTCTCCCCCGAACGGTCATTTCCGGACAGCGCAGGCGAACGAGCGGGAACTGATCGACGACATCGTCCGACTACCGCTGTCGACGCCCTGTCCCGGAGGAGATCGGACGGTCCGCATGACCACCACGACAGACAGACGCTCGGCACCGGCTTCCCGGCCCCCGGCCCCGGCTGCCGACAGCCGGAGCTGGTCCGGGCTGCTGCTGCGCATCCACTTCTACGCCGGAATTCTGGTCGCCCCGTTCCTGGTGGTCGCGGCGCTGACCGGGCTGGCCTACACCGTCACCCCGCAGCTGGACCGGGTGATCTACGGCGAGCAGTTGCGGGTCGACGAGGTCGCTGGGCCGGCGCGTCCGTTGGCCGAGCAGGTGGCCGCGGCGCGGGCCAGCCACCCGCAGGGGACGCTGGCAACCGTGGCACCCGGCGAGGGGGGTACGACCACGCGGGTCGTCTTCGACGTGCCGGGGCTGGGCGAGGACCAGCACACCGTCTTCGTGGACCCCTACACCGGCCAGGTGAAGGGAACGCTGACCACCTGGTTCGGGTCGACGCCGGTGACGACCTGGCTGGACGACCTGCACCGCAACCTGCATCTCGGCGTGGTGGGCCGTCACTACTCGGAGATCGCCGCCAGTTGGCTCTGGGTTCTGGTCCTCGGTGGGGTCGTTCTCTGGTGGCGTCGGCAGGGTTCGGGGGTCGGCCGGCTGCGCCGGCTCGTCCGTCCTGACCTGGCCGCCCGTCGCGGGGTGCGCCGCACGCGCGGCTGGCACGCGGCGACCGGGTTGTGGTTGGCGGTCGGTCTGCTGTTCCTGGCGGCGACGGGGTTGACCTGGTCCCGCTACGCGGGTGAGAACTTCGGCGCGGGCCTGGACGCGTTGAACTCGCGGAGCCCGGAGCTGTCCACCGCCCTGCCGGGCGCCGCCGGGCCAACGGGCGGGACCGGCCACCACGGTGGCGGCACGACCGCCGCGAGCGACCCGACCCCGGTCGACCCCGCACTCACCGACTCGGTCCTCGCGATCGCCCGGGGCGCCGGACTGCACGGCCCGGTCGAGATCACGCCCCCCGCCGACGCGCAGTCGGCCTGGGCGGTCACCCAGGTCGACAACTCGTGGCCGGTGCGCAAGGACCGGGTGGCCGTCGACCCGGGCACCGCCAGCGTGACCGCTCGTAGCGATTTCGCGTCCTGGCCACTGTTGGCGCAGCTCAGCAGCCTGGGAGTCCAGGCGCACATGGGGCTGTTGTTCGGGCCGGTCAACCAGATCCTGCTCGCCGCCCTCGCGGTCGGGCTGCTCTGCGTGGTCGTCTGGGGTTACCGGATGTGGTGGCAGCGGCGGCCTACCCGCACCGACCGGCGGGCCCCGGTGGGTACCGCGCCCGTCCGAGGCGCCTGGCAGCGTCTGCCGGGCTGGGGCATCGCGCTCGGCGTGCCGGTGGTCTTCGCCGTGGGATGGGCGTTGCCGCTGTTCGGGGTGACACTGCTGGGCTTTCTCGCCCTGGACCTGGTGGTCGGTGCGTGGACCGCGCGTCGCGCCCGCGCCGCAGCGGCCACGACGTGAGCCTGGCCGACCTGATCGCCGAACCGCTACGCGCCACCCGAGCAGCCGAGCCGGCGGTCCGCGAGCGGGTCGCCGAACTCGTGGGCCTCACCTCGGATCTGCTCCCCCGCCGGCCGCACGCGGTCTCCGACGGGCAACTGCAACGTGCCTGGCCCGGGCCCTCGTCCACCGGCCCGACTACCTGCTCTGTGACGAGGCCACGGCGATGCTCGACGCGTCCACGCAGGCCCACGTCGCCGCGGTCATCGCCGACTACCAGCGCGCCCAGCACGCCGGGGTCCTGGTCATCACCCACGACCAGGCCCTGATGAGCCGCTGGGCCGACCGGGTCGTCGACCTCGACCCCAGCCGGGTCACCGCTTAGCGGTGGCGGGGAGTTGGACAATGGTCGTTGTCCGGCGGTGTGACGGAGCCCGGGAGGCCCACGGTGTGGATCTACGCAAACGCGGTCACGGCCACGTTCCACCGAGACCTGGCAGACCTGCTGGACGAGCTACGCGCCCGCCGCGTCGGCGATCCTCCGGTGACGTTGCAACGGACCGCCGAGTGGAGCGATGTCGACTACACCTTCGGCGGCAGCGTCAGCGTGACGTCGGCCGCCGGCGGAAAGGATCGCCAGCCGGTCGCGGTACGGCCGCACGTCTGGTTCGCGACCCATCCGCTGGTCCCGGGCCGGGCTGCCGAGCGGCGGCTGGACCCGAACTTCCACGGCACGGACGACGTGACCTGGCTGCTGTGTCAGCGGGTGGGTGGACGCGACCTCGCGGTGGGCGACGACGGCCCGCAGTTCGTGCTCGACCTCGCCGGGAGCCGGGAGGCGCAGCAGGCGGCGGCCCCCACCGCCAGGGACATCGAGGCCTGGCAGGAGCAGCGCTGCCAATGCGCCCCGGCGGCCGGGCATGACGAGCCGTGCGAGGGGCCCCGCGACCTGATCCGCGTGCTCGACGACGACACCGTGCGCCTCGGTTGTTACGGTCACGCGGTCGCTGCGCTGAGGCGCAACTCGTCGGCCCGACCCGGACCGGGCCCGACACCGGGATACACGAGGGCGGCACTGGAAGCGGCGGCACGAGAAGTGGCCGACCTCGCCGGGGCGCGACGCGCCCCCTGACGATCCGGCGACCGCCGTTCCTGCGGGTGGATCGGCCGTGGGGATGGAGCCCACCCGATCGGGCTCATCGGGGCGTCTGCTCCACCGCCGGCTGGCCCGGACGCCCGCCACGCGCGCCGACCGTCGACGCCACCGTCGACGTTGGTCCGGCCGTCGCACTGTTCGTCGGCGACGCGGTCGGTTCCTGGCTGTTGCCCGCCGATCCGGTGGGACTCGGCGCGCCGCCGCCGGTGCTGTCACCGGAGGGCTCGGGTCGCTGCGAGGGGGTGGCGGATGCCGGATCGTCGGGCGTACGAGCGGTCGACCCGGGCGCCTGACCCGGCCCATCGGCTGACCTGCTCACCGCCGGCTCGGCGCCACCGGCCCCCGGGCTGGGTTTCCCGCTGGCCGGTGTCGTCGACGGTGACTCCGTCGGCCGCCCACCCGGTCCGGGCATCAATCCCGTCGGGTCAGCGAACGCCAGGACGGCGACCAGCGCGGCCAGCGATCCGAGGAGCACCATGGCCACCGTCCGCCCTCGACGGGCGACGCCGGCGGGGGCGACGCCGGCCGGCTGCGGGTCGGCCCGTTCCGTCACCGCCGCCCGCACTGGCGCTGCCGCGAGCGGGGCGGTGACCTGCGGGTCGGACGAGCCCACGAGGGCCTGCGCCGCGGTGGCCATCGCCGCCGCCGTCGGATATCGATCGGTGGGCTCTTTCGCCATGGCGGTGGCCACCAGGTCGCGAGCCTCGGCCGGAACGTCGTCGGGCAGCGGCGGCGGGTCGTCTTCGAGGTGACGCAGGGCGACGGCCAGCGGGTTGTCCCCCTGGTACGGGGGCCGGCCGGTGAGGCACTGGTAGACAACGGCACCCAGGGCGTAGATGTCGATCGCGGGGGTCGTCTCGTTCCTGGACACCTGCTCCGGTGCCATGTAGAGGGCGGTGCCGACGACCTGGTTCGCGGCGGTCAGGCTCGCCGCCTCCGGCAGCACGGCCACGCCGAAATCGACCAGCACGACGTGCCCGTCGGGTTCGATGATCAGATTGCTGGGCTTGACGTCACGGTGGACCATGCCGACGTCGTGTGCGGCCTGCAGGGCGCGGGCGGTCTGCGCCGCGACCGACATCGTCTCGGCCGTGTCGAGGCGGCCGGCCTCGGTGATCCGCTGCGACAGCGGCTGGCCCTGAACCAGCTCCATCACGATGTAGGCGAGACGCGGTGTCTCGGGCCCGGACGTCTCGCCGTAGTCGTAGATCTCCGCGATACCCGGGTGGCGCAACGACGCCATCGCCCGGGCCTCCCGGCGGAACCGTTCACTGAAGCCGATGTCGGTGACCAGCCGGGGGTGCAGCATCTTGACGGCGACCGGCCGCTTCAGCGTCTCGTCGACGGCTCGCCACACGTCGCCCATGCCGCCGCCGGCGATTCGACCGGTGAGGCGGTAACGGTCTCCGACGAGTTGCCCGACACTCGACATACGTTCCTGGTACCCCAGGTTCCTCCGCCTCAAGCAGGCGCGGCTAACGCAATGCGGTGTCGCACAGCTCGCGGTCGGCGCGCAGGCGGTAGGCGCAGGGCCAGTAGGCCTGGCAGTCCCGGCACCGACGGGGGTCGTCGGAGCACTGTCGATGGCGCTCGGCCAGCGTCTGCCACTTCTCCGCTTCCAGATCCATGACGGTCAGGTACCCACGCGACGCCCGGCCACTCATGTCCGCGCCATGACTCGGGCCACCGGCGACGCCCGCAGCATCACCGGCGAGGTCGCGGCCCGGGGTGGCCGCGCGGACGTGGCCGGCTCCTCCGAACCGCTATTGACGGGTCGGCACGCCTAGGCCACTATTCCTACATGTCAGGTAGGATACATCGAGAACGGGGGGCGGGCCCTGTACGTCTCGGCGCGGACCGACTACGCCATGCGGGCGATGCTCGCGGTGGCGGCGCGGCACCCGGAGATCGTGAAGGCGGCGACGCTGGCCGCCAGCCAGGACATCCCTCCCCCCATTCCTGCGGAACATCCTGCTCGACCTGCGCCGCGCCGGCCTGCTGCACAGCCTTCGGGGCGCCGACGGTGGCTACTGCCTCACCCGTGGACCGGAAGAGGTCACGGTGGGCGACGTGCTGCGCGCCACCAACGGGGCGATCACCACGGTCCGAGGTCTCTCCGTGGACGCCGCCACCTACCAGGGTGTCGCCGCGGGACTGGGTGAGTTGTGGGGGGCGGTGCACCGGTCCGTCGCGGACATCGTCGACAACGTCACTCTCGCCGACCTGCTCGGGGCCAGCCACGAGCAGCCGTCGTCGTTGGCAATTTCGTTCTGCGCGGAGACGCGCCAAAGGAGGTTGGGTTCCCCATGAAGCACAGAGGTAGGGCGACCGTCGCTCTCGCGCTCGTGGCCGGGCTGGCACTGTCGGCCTGCGGGGGTGGGGCGTCGGCGGGCGACGCGACGACGCTGAGCATCGTCGGCTACGCGGTGCCCGAGGCGGCGAACAAGGCGATCGCCGCGCAGTGGAACAAGACCGACGCCGGCAAGGGGGTCCGGTTCCAGACCTCGTACGGCGCCTCGGGTGACCAGAGCCGGGCGGTGGTCTCCGGCCTCAAGGCCGACTACGTCCACTTCTCCGTCACGAGTGACGTGACCCGGCTGGTCGACGCCGGTCTGGTCGAGCAGAGCTGGGACGACGGCCCCAACAAGGGCATCGTCTCGTCGTCGGTCGTCGTGCTGGCCGTACGCAAGGGGAACCCGAAGAACATCCAGAGCTGGGACGACCTGATCAAGCCGGGCATCGGGATCGTCACGCCGAACCCCGGCTCGTCCGGCGCCGCCCGTTGGAACGCGCTCGCCGCCTGGGGACACGTCACCGCCAACGGCGGCAGCGACGCGCAGGGCGAGGAGTTCCTGACCAAGCTCTTCGCGAACGTGGTGGCGCTGCCCAACAGCGGCCGCGACGCCACGACCGCCTTCCTCGGTGGCACCGGCGACGTCCTGCTCGCGTACGAGAACGAGACGATCCTCGCCCGGCAGAACGGCGAGGAACTCGACTGGGTGCTGCCCGCGACGACCATCCTGATCGAGAACCCGGGCGCGGTCCTGAAGAACGCGAACCCGAAGGCGAAGGAGTGGCTCGACTTCGTCCTGGGCCCGCAGGGCCAGCGCCAGTTCGCGCTGACCGGCTTCCGCCCGATCATCGACGGCGTCGAGACCACCGGGGTCAAGGGCGCGATCGATCCCGACAACCCGTTCCCGGCGCCGCAGAAGCTCCTCACCGTGGAGAAGGACTTCGGCAGCTGGTCCGAGCTGTCCAAGAAGTTCTTCGACGAGAAGGACGGCATCGTCACCAGGGTCATCGCGGCCTCCGGGAAGGCGAAGTGAGCTCGACGGCACTCGCTCCGGGCCGGCCGGCGGACACCCGCCGGTCGGCCCGGGCCGGCCTACCGCTGAGCCGGGTCTCCGGCCTCGGGCTCGGGGTGGCGATGCTGTGGTTCAGCCTGCTGGTGCTCATCCCGCTGGCCGCCGTGGTCGTGACCGCGTCGCAGGGCGGCTGGAACTCGTTCTGGGAGACGGTGACCAACGAGCAGACCGCCGCCGCGATCCGCCTCACCGTCGGCACCGCGTTCCTCGTGACGCTGGTCAACGTCGTGATGGGCACTCTGATCGCCTGGGTGCTGGTACGCGACCGGTTCTTCGGCAAGCGGCTGCTGGAGATCCTCATCGACATCCCGTTCGCGCTGCCGACGATCGTGGCCGGCCTGGTGCTGCTGTCGTTGTACGGCCCGGGCAGCCCACTCGGGATCGACATCGCCAACACCCGCGTCGCCGTGTTCCTCGCCTTCCTGTTCGTGACGCTGCCGTTCATCGTGCGCACCGTGCAGCCGGTGCTGGCCGAACTCGACCCGGAGGTGGAGGAGGCGGCGGCCTCGCTGGGCGCGAGCCGGCTCACCACCTTCCGGCGGATCATCCTGCCGAGCCTCACCCCGGCCGTCGCGGCGGGCGCAGCGCTCTCCTTCGCCCGCGGAGTCAGCGAGTACGGCTCACTGGTCCTGCTCTCCGGCAACCTGCCCATGCGTACCGAGGTGGCGTCGGTGCGCATCCTGAGCAGCATCGAGAACGACAACCCGGACGGCGCGGCGGCGGTCGCCGTCGTGCTGCTCGCCATCTCGCTCGCCGTCATCGTCGTGCTCGACGTGATCCAGCGGAGGGTGGTGCGCCGTGGCTGACCGTTCCCTCGCCACCCGGGCCGGCCGGCGCGGCCCCGGCCGCCATCTGCTGCGGCTGGTGGTCACCGCCTACCTGTTCCTCCTCGTCGCGTGGCCGCTCTACCTCGTCGGGCGCAACGCGTTCGCGGCCGGTTTCACCGACCTGAACATCATCCTCACCGACCCCGACGTGGTGCACGCGCTGCGGCTCACCGTGGTCATCGCGCTCGTCGCCGTCGTGATCAACACGGTCTTCGGCGTCGGCGTGTCGATTCTGCTCGTCCGCTACGAGTTCCCGGGCAAGCGGCTGCTCAACGCGCTGCTGGACATGCCGCTGTCGGTCTCCCCCATCGTCGTCGGCCTCGCCCTCGCGCTGGTCTACGGCGGCCGCAACGGCTGGTTCGGGCCCTCGCTCGAGGCGGCCGGGCTGCAGATCATCTTCGCCGTGCCGGGCATGGTGATGGCCACGGTGTTCGTGGCGCTGCCACTGGTCATCCGGGAAGTCGTGCCGGTCCTGCAGGAGGTCGGCGACGAGCAGGAGCAGGCCGCCCGCAGCCTCGGCGCCAACGCACTGCAGACCTTCCGCCGGATCACCCTGCCCTCGATCAAGTGGGGCGTGATCTACGGGGTCGTGCTGAGCCTCGCCCGGTCGTTGGGCGAGTTCGGCGCGGTCAAGGTCGTGTCCGGCAACGTGCTGGGTCAGACCCGCACCGCCACGCTCGTGGTCGAGGAGAAGTACCTGAACTTCGACAAGGGCGGCGCGTACGCCACCGCCTTCCTCCTCGCCCTCGTCGCGGTGGCCGCCATCATCGTCGTATCCGCCATCAGGCCAAAGGAAGCCCGTTGAGTATCGAGATCGCCAGTGTCGGCAAACGGTTCGGCGGATTCGTCGCGCTCGACGACGTGTCGGTGAGCATCCCGGCAGGTCAGCTCACCGCGTTGCTCGGCCCGTCCGGCGGCGGGAAGTCCACCCTGCTGCGCATCATCGCCGGGCTGGAGCGGGCGGACAGCGGACGGGTCGAGATCGACGGAGTCGACGCCACCAACCTCGCACCCCAGAAGCGCAACGTCGGCTTCGTGTTCCAGCACTACGCGGCGTTCAAGCACCTGTCGGTGCGGCGCAACGTCGCCTTCGGACTGGAGATCCGCAAGCGCGGCAAGGACGAGATCCGTCAGCGCGTCGACGAACTGCTCGCGCTGGTGCACCTGGAGCAGTTCGCCGACCGGCTACCGTCGCAGCTCTCCGGCGGCCAGCGTCAACGCATGGCCCTGGCCCGCGCGCTCGCCGTCGAGCCGACGGTGCTGCTGCTCGACGAGCCGTTCGGCGCCCTGGACGCCAAAGTTCGCAAGGAGCTGCGCGACTGGCTGCGCCGGCTGCACGACGAGGTGCAGGTCACCACGGTCTTCGTCACCCACGACCAGGAGGAGGCGCTGGAGGTCGCCGACGAGATCGTGGTGATCAACGAGGGCCGGGTGGAGCAGATCGGGTCACCCGACGAGCTGTACGACAACCCGGCCAACGAGTTCGTCATGCGCTTCCTCGGCCCGGTGACGCAGCTCGGCGACCAGCTGGTGCGCCCGCACGACCTCCAGATCCGCACCGGCGACCCGGATCCGACCGACGTTCCCGCCCGGGTCACCCGGGTCACCCGCATCGGCTTCGAGATCCGGGTCGACGTCACCACCGCGGCCGGCCAGGACGTCGCCGTCACCCTCACGCGCAACGAGTTCCTCGCCCTCGGCATCGCAGCCGGCGCGGCGGTGTGGCTCCGGATCACCCCGAACAGCCCCACCACCACCGCGGCGGACTCCGGCCAGTCGCCGTCCACCGCACCGAGCCTCGCCGTGTCCCGCTGAGCGGCGACGAGACCCGACATCAGGAGACGGCGAGGTCGAGCAGCCGCAGGAGAGGATCAGGGCGTTCGCTGTCCGAGGGCGCGGGCGATGCGGCGGACGGCCTCGTCCATCAGCTCGGGTGGGGCCGCGGCGTAGGTGAGGCGCAGGTGCTGTGCCGGGGGTTCGGCGGCGTGCCATGGGCGGCCGGGGAAGACGATGACGCCTTCGGCGGCGGCCGCGGCGGCCAGCGCGACGTCGTCGACGCCGTCGGGCAGGCGGACCCACAGGTGCAGGCCACCCCGAGGGATCGTCGCCGGGACGAGTCCCGGCAGGTGGCGGCGTAGCGCGGTCAGCAGCGCCTCGCGCCGCGTCCGCAGCGCGGTGCGCAGGGCCCGGCGGTGCCTCGTCCAAGCCGGAGCGGTGACGATCTCCAGCGTGGCCTGCTGCAGCGGGCCGGCGACGAAGAAGTCGTCGAGCAGTCTCGACGAGCGCAGCCGGGCACCGGCTGGGCCGCGGGCGCCGATCGCGGCGACCCGCAGGCCAGGGGCGGCGGACTTGGTCAGCGAACGCAGGTAGACGACGTGCCCGTCCGGATCGTCGGCGGCCAGCGGTGACGGGGCTTCACCGTCGATGGTGAGGTCCCGGGCGTAGTCGTCCTCGATCAGGAACGCTCCGGCGTCGCGTACGGCTCCGGCGACCTGGGCTCGGCGGTGAGCGGCCAACGTCGCACCGCTCGGGTTTGCGTAGAGCGGTTGGCAGTAGAGCAGTCGCGCGCCGGTGCGCGCGAACGCGGCAGCGAGTTGGTCAGGGAGGACGCCGTCGGCGTCGGCGGGCACCGGCACCACCCGCAGCCCGGCCGCCCGGGCCGCGGCCATCGCCCCCAGGTAGGTCGGGGACTCGACGAGCAGGGTGTCGCCGGGTACGGCGAGCGCGCGCAACGCGGACGACAGCGCGGCCTGCCCGCCCGGGCAGATCACCATCTCGTCGGCGCGCAGTCCGGCGCCGGTCTCGCGGGCGAACCAGGCGCGCAGGTCCGCACGCCCCTCGGCCGGCCCACGCTGCCAGGCGGCGGGCTGACGGGCAGCGCGGGCGAGCGCGGCACCGAGCGCCGCAGCCGGCTGTAGATCCGCATCCAGGTAGCCGCCGGACAGCGGGATCGCTCCCGACGGCGGTAGCGCGAGCAACGCCTGCATCTCGTCCTCGCCCGGCCTGCGGGCCCCCAGCGCCACCGTCTGCCAGGACAGGTCGGGGGCGCGTCGCTCGTCCGGGAGTGCGGCCACGAAGGTGCCCTTCCCCGATCGCGTCTCGATCAGCCCCTGCGCCACCATCTGCCGGACCGCCTCGGCGACGGTCACCGGCGAGGCCTGGTGCCGAGCGGTCAACTCGCGCACCGAGGGCAGCCGGCTTCCGGGCTCCGCGACTGCCACGAGCCTGCGCAGATCTTGGATAACGCGGGCCACTGCGTTACCGTTTTCCATGAGGGACGAGAGTAGCGCTACTGGCGCCATGACGGTAACGGCCGATCGGGCCATCGGCCTGACCCTCGGCGCACTCGGTGTGCTCGCCTTCAGCATGTCGCTGCCGGCCACCCGCGTCGCCGTGCAGGAACTCGACCCGTGGTTCGTGGCCTTCGGCCGGGCCGTCGGTGCGGCGTTACTGGCCTGGGTCTACCTGGGACTCAGCGGCGCGCCACGACCCACCCGGACCCAGTGGCGGCGGCTGTCGATCGTCGCCCTGGGCGTCGTCGTCGGCTTCCCGCTCTTCACCTCGCTGGCGCTGACCACCCAGACCTCCGCGCACGGCGCGGTCGTCATCACCGTGCTGCCCGCCTTGACCGCCGTGTTCGCCGTGCTGCGGGCCGGCGAGCGCCCACCGCCACTGTTCTGGATCGCCAGCGTCGGCGGGCTGGTGGCGGTGCTCGCCTTCCTGGTCACCAGTGGGGCGGTGCACGGCGCACTGGCGGCCGCCGACCTGTTCCTGCTCGCGGCGGTCGTGTTGTGCGGCCTGGGATATGCCGAGGGCGGCGCGCTCGCCCGGGAGATGGGCGGCGCCCGGACGATCTGTTGGGCGCTGCTGCTCTCGCTGCCCGTCACCCTGCTCGTCACGCTCGTCGCCGCGGCGGCCCACCCGCCGCTCGCCGGCGCCGGCGCCTGGTCGGCGTTCGGTTACCTCACCGCGATCTCCATGTTCCTGGGCTTCTTCGCCTGGTACGCGGGGCTGGCCCGGGGCGGCATCGCGCAGGTCGGCCAGATCCAGCTCGCGCAGCCGGTACTCACCCTGCTCTGGTCCGTACTACTGCTCGCAGAGACCGTCAGCCCCGCCGCGATCGGGGCGGCGCTGGCGGTGCTGGCCTGCGTCGTACTGACTCAGCGCACCCGGGGCGCGGCGCAACCGACCTGGACGTCGCCGGCGACGCGTCACGCCGTGCCCCGCCGCGCCCGCGCCTGGCGGCGGCAGAGCCGCCGCCAGGACGTCGGGCCCGGAGCACGCTGACGCGGCGAAATCACGTCCTCGCGCGCGCCTGACGTACGAGCGGGCCGGCTTCCACCGTCACGGGCGAGGTCCTCACGGTTGGGCCGGGGCGCGCAGGCGGGACTCGATGGCCTCGATGATCCGTGGCCGCAGTTCCGCGGCACGGATGACCGCGTCCACGGAGCCGACCTCGACGGCGCGCTCGATGTTGTGCACGCGATCGAACTCCGTGGCCACCTCGCCGAGCTTCTCCGCGCGCACCGACGAGCGCAGCTCGTCGAGTTCCGCGGTCAACGCGGCGCGCTCGGTGCCGGTCGCGGCCGCGGCGCGCGCCTCCAGGTCGCGCACGCGCGGGTCGGCCGCGGTGCGGGCGTTGACGTCGCCGGCGAACACCACCGCGGCGGCCGGCGCGCCGCCGAGCACCGAGGCGAACGAGCCCTCCAGCGCGAGCACCGTCATGTTCGGGTTCAGCGCCTTCGAGAACACCACGAACGCGCCGCCGTGGTAGCGCGAGATCACGCAGAAGACGATGGGCCCGCGGAAGTTCACGATCGCCCGGCCGATCTCGGCGCCGTACTCCAACTGCAGCTTGCGCATCGACTCCGGCGAGCCGTCGAAGCCCGACAGGTTCGCCAGCACCACCAACGGCCGGTTGCCGCTGGCCGCGTTGATCGCCCGCGCGGCCTTCTTCGACGAGCGCGGGAAGAGCGTGCCCGCCGTGTAGGTGTCCGGGCCGTCGGTGGGCGGGAAGCCGCGCCGCGGCACGGACCGCGACTCGATGCCGACCAGGCTCACCGGGATACCGCCGAGGTGGATGTCCTGCACCACCGCGGTCTCCGCGTCGGCCATACCCGCCCAGCGTTCCAGCACCGGGTGGTCCTGGTCGGAGAGGGCGCGCATCACCGTCCGGATGTCGAACGGCTTCTTGCGGTCCGGGTTGGCCTCGGCGGAGAAGATCTCCCCGACCGTGCTGAACACGCTGCCCGGCACGTCGTGCGGGAACGCGGAGATGTCGCGGTCGACCGGGTCCGTGGTGGTCGCCCGCCGTGGCGCGTCCTCGCCGGGCGCGACGTACGTGTGGTCGTAGTGCGACATCATCACGTCCCGCGCGGCGGTCAGGTTCGGCGCCCAGTACTGCGCCTGCCCGTTGGGCCCCATCACCCGGTCGTAGCCGCCGATGCCGAAGTTGTCCTCGGCAGAGACGCCACCGGAGAAGTCGAGCGACTGCTTACCGGTGAGCACCATCGCCGAGTCCGGCGTCATCACCAGGATGCCCTTGGTGTGCATGAGCATCGTCGCCTCGGCGTTCCAGTACGGCTGGGCGCCGACGTTGATGCCCGCGACGACGATGTTGATCTCACCGCCGGCCTGGGTGAACTCGACGATCCGCTTGAGCGCCGCGGCCACCCAGTCCATGTTCTCCGTGCCCGAGGTCATCGAGATCCTGGCCCCGGCCGACAACGCCCACCACTCCAGCGGCACCCGCATCCGCTCCGCCAGGTCCAGCGCGGCGATCACCCGCCGGCACTCCGGCTCCGACAGGGCGCCCAGCGACTTCGTCGGGTCACCGAGCAGCACGACCCGGGTGACGCCCTGCGGGTGCCGCTCGGTCGGCGTGGTGAGCACCCCGGCGACGATCGCGGCGCTGTTGCGACCCCTCGGCCGGTCCACCGGCACCAGCGCGTGGTCGTCGTCGAGGTCGTGCTCGACGAAGTCACCGAGCCGGCCGGTCAACTCGTACGGGTACACCGTGTTGCGGCTGCTGGCCCGCAGCACCTTCAGCCGGTAGTCGTCGAGCGGCTCGACCGGTTCCACCGGCGGGGCGCCGATGCTCATCAGCTCGGCGCCGCCCGCGGCGTCGAAGGAGATCCGCAGTGCGATCTTCGTCAACTCGCCGGTCCGGCGGTCGCGCTGGCGGGCGATGAACAGGATCTCCTCCAGCCCGGCGCCCGCCGTCGTCGGGCGTACCCGCCCGGCGATCATCTGCATCTCCTCAGGGGTCAGCTCGCTCGGCGGCCAGACGTAGATCACGATGCGGTTGGTGTTGAAGCGCGTCTTCGACGGCCGCCGCGACTGGGCGCGGCGGATCGAGTCGAGGCAGGCGGCGATGGCGTCCTCGGTGGTCGGCAGCGCGACCAGCCGGCCGTCCTGCTCCCGCAGCTCGGTCAGGTCACGCACCTGCGCGAACGCGACGAGGCGCTCGTCCGACCGGTTCTCCCGCGCCACGCACTGGAAGAGATAGACCTCCTCGTCGGAGGACGGCAGCCGGGTCAGGTCGAACTTGTGCAGCCGCTCCAGCTGCATCCGCTGCGCGATGTAGGGGTGCAGGCCCCGGATCAGCCGGTCCTCGCTCATTCCCGCGCCCGACGGCCGGAAGGTGAAGTGGTGGTGCATCACCGCTCCGCCGCGACCCGCGACGGTGGTGGTGAGCCGGCGGACCTGGGGCGGCAGCGGGTGCGCGGCGATGACCTCGAGCAGCGCGGCCGCCATCGCGTCGAAGTCCTCCGGCTGGTTCTCCCAGCCGAGGTAGATGTCGGCGTCGACCTCGTCCGCGCCGGCGGCCAGCTCGGCGAGCCCGTGCAGCGCGCTGCCCAGCGCGTCGAAGCTCACCGCGGCGGACATCACGCTGGAGTCCGCGCGTTCGGCGACGACGAAGGTGCAGCCCGCCACCGGGCGGGTGTGGACGCTGGTGAGTGCCTTGTTGCCGTAGTACCGGCGGGTCAGCACCTCCAGCATGACCGCGTTGTCGAGGTGGTCGTGGACCAGCCGCTGGCCGAGCAGCCGCACCAGCGGCTCGGTGCTGCGTACCATCTGCGCGATGCGCTCGGTGCGGTCCGGCGCGTCCGGGTGCGTGTCCAGGTGGCGCAGGTGCCCGCGGACCTCGGCGTAGACGCGGGCGCGGTTGCGGCGCAGCAACGGCTGGGCGAACCAGGCGAACACCACCCCACGGGCGAGGTCGGCGACCGCGGGGAAGCGGACCTGCGTCGCGGCCACCAGCCGCTCCAGCGCGAGACCGGCCGGCTCGCGCAGCGTGTCGTCCGGCGGGGTCTCCCCCAGCCAGGCGCGCAGCAGCGTCGCGATGACCGTGGCGTCGGCGGACGCGCGCTGCTGGGCGAGGAAGATCCGGAACACGGCGGCTTCGAGTTCTCCCGAGCGCTCCAGGTCGGTGACACCGTAGTGGCCGAGCGCCTTGGCGAGCTTGGCCTGGAAGGCCGCCGGCAGCCCGGCCCGCTCCACGTCGAGGCTCTGCAGGTAGGTGTGGAAGTACTCGCGGGCGCTGTGCACGTGGGCGCCGCTCTCCTCACCGGTCGGCCGGTTGCGGCTCAGCTCGGTGAGATCGGCGAACACGTCGACGAGGTCGAGCTCCGCGGCCAGCGTCCGGTGACCGTCCTCGGTGGCCGCCCGCCGCGCGGTGAGGTATTCGTCGAGCACCCGACGCTCGTCGTGCGGGTCGACGTCGAAACCGAGCAGCAGGCCGCGCAGGTCCTCCTGACCGCGCAGGCTGCGCTGCAGCGCCGGGATCTGCTCGGGTACGGCGGGCAGGTCCAGCTCGACGGAGACGGCGGCCGGGCTGCTGGCGGCCTCGGCGGCCTCGCCGGCGAGGGGCTCCAGCCGCAACAGCGGCGCGCCCGCCTCCACCTGGCTGCCCACCGAGACGGCGCACTCCTTGAGCCGCGCCTTGAACGGCGCCCGCAGCACCGTCTCCATCTTCATCGCTTCCAGCACCAGCACCGGGGCGCCCGCCTCGACCTCGGCGCCGACCTCCAGCGGCGTGGCGACGACCAGCGCGGGCATCGGCGAGCGCAGGACGCCGCCCTCGTCCCGGCTGACCCGGTGCGTCACGCCGTCCACCTCCACCAGGTGGGTCGGCCCGTGCGTGCCGGTGAGCAGGCGGTACCGCACGCCGTTGACGACGATCTGGCCGGTGTGCCGGTCGAAGCGGTCGAGCTCGACGTCGGCGGTGCGCACGGCGTCGCCCGCCTCGATGCCGACCCGGAAGCGGTGCGCGCCGACCCGCGCCACGCGCATGCGGTAGGTGATGCCGCGCAGCTTGAGGTCGAGCGGCCGGCCGCTGGCATGTTGCACCTGCGGGCGTCCGCCGGACGCCGTGGACAGCAGACGCTGCCGCTCGACGCGCTCCTCCTCCTCGTACGCCTCGATGGCGGCCGCCGCGAGCGCGACCGCGGAGTGCCGGTGCGCGACGAGCCGGCCCTCGCCCCGGACGCGGTCGATCCAGCCGGTGTCCGCGCTGGCGTCGATCACCTCGGGCTGGTCGAGCAGGTCGAGCACGAAGCTCTTGTTCGTCGCGCCACCCTCGATGATCACGGTGGTGTTCTTCATCGCCCGGCGCAGCCGGCCGAGCGCCTCGTCTCGGTCGCGGCCGTACGCGATGATCTTGGCAATCATCGAGTCGAAATCCGCCGGGATGGTGTCGCCCTCGCTGACGCCGGTGTCCACCCGGATGCCCGGGCCCGCGGGCAGGTCCAGTCGCGCGATGCGACCCGGGGAGGGCGCGAAGTCGCGGTCGGGGTCCTCGGCGTTCAGCCGGGCCTCGATGGCGTGCCCGCGCTCGACCGGCGGCTCGCCTTCGAGGCGGCCACCGGAGGCCACCAGCAGCTGCGCCTTGACCAGGTCGAACCCGGTGGTGGTCTCGGTGATCGGGTGCTCGACCTGCAGGCGGGTGTTGACCTCGAGGAACGCGAACAGCTTGTCGGCGGGGCGGTAGAGGAACTCGACGGTCGCCGCGCCGCGGTAACCGACCGCGATGGCGAGCCGTTCCGCCGACGCCTTCAGCTCGGCCGCCTGCACGGCACTGAGCACCGGCGACGCCGACTCCTCGATGACCTTCTGGTTGCGTCGCTGCACCGAGCAGTCGCGCACGCCGAGCGCCCACGCGGTGCCCTCGCCGTCGGCGATCACCTGGACCTCGACGTGCCGGGCGCCGGTGACCAGGCGCTCCAGGAACACGATGCCGCTGCCGAACGCCCGCGCCGCCTCCTGGCTGGTGCGCAGGTAGGCGTCGGCGAGTTCCGACGAGTTCGTGACCACGCGGATGCCACGCCCGCCGCCGCCCGCGGTCGCCTTCAGCATCAGCGGGTAGCCGATCTCGGCCGCCGCCGCCAGGGCGGCGTCCAGGGTCTCGACCGCGCCGCGGCTCCACGGCGCGACCGGCACGCCGACCTCCTCGGCGAGCAGCTTCGCGCCAATCTTGTCGCCGAGCTGGCGCATGGCCTCCGCGCTCGGCCCGACGAAGGTGACCCCGATCTTCTCGCACAGCTCCGCGAACGCCGGGTCCTCCGCGACGAAGCCCCAGCCGACCCACGCGGCGTCGGCCCCGGTCTCCACCAGCGCGCGCTCCAGCACCCTCAGGTCGAGGTACGGGCGCGCGGACGCGGGACCGAGGTCGTAGGCGATGTCGGCCTCGCGCACGAACGTGGCGGCCCGGTCGACGTCGGTGTGCAGGGCGACGGTCTCGATCCGTGCCCCGGTCTCCGCGGCGATGTCCCGCACGGCGTGAATGAGCCGCATGGCGGCCTCACCACGATTGACGATGGCGACACGACTGAACACTCGACCGAGCCTTCCGATAGACCGACAACGCGCGCGGCGCGACACGGCAGCCGCCGACACGGTTCACCCTTCCCGCTACCGGCGGGCAGCGCCATGTCGAAAGTTGCGGAGACTCACAGCGCGCTTTGTAGGGAACCTACAAAGCGCGGGCGTGACACCAGGTCTCTCCCGGCCGCGGCGGCCCGCACCTTCATAGCAGTGTCACGCCGTGACGCGTCGACACCATGCCTCACGCCGTCGGTGGCGACGCCCACAAAGGCGTCGCTCCCGCTCACCCCGACTGTGTCCTCAGCAACACGCCGACACGACATCTGGTGTGCGCGCTTCCCACCTCCCCCATATATAGTCCGTGACGCAACTGGTTCAGCCGGGCATCCAACCCGGCTGAGGCAAGAGGGAACCCGGTGGAAGTCCGGGACTGCCCCGCAGCGGTGAGTGGGAACGAACGCCGTCACACAGCACTGGGCGACAACCGGCATCAGCCGAGCGCCCGGGAAGCGACGGTCAGTAGGAGGTCGCGATTCTTCGCGGCCGTGCCCGCGAGTCCGAAGACCTGCCAGTCGCGCCGCGCCGGTGAACCGTGCGCGGCGGTCCGAGGCCGCGCGGGACGGTCGACGGCTGCGACGTACGCCCTCGCGTGCGTCTCCGCCTGCCTGCGCGTGCTCCGGACCTCGTCGGATGCGAGCACGAGGAGCGACAGGTGACGGTCACACAGTTGGTGGCGGGCGACCCGGCGGCGGAGCAGGAGCTGACCGTGCCGGGGCAGCGGCGTACCCCGATGCAGGTGCGCAAGCGTAATGGCGCGCTCGAACCGGTCGACGTGAACAAGATCGTCCGCGCCGTGGAGCGGTGGGCGGACGACCTGACCGACGTCGACCCGTTGCGGGTGGCCACGCGGACGATCAGTGGCCTCTACGACGGGGCGACGACGGCCGAGCTGGACCGGCTCTCGATCCAGACCGCGGCCGAGATGATCGGCGAGGAACCCCAGTACTCCCGGCTCGCGGCCCGGCTGCTGGCCGGCTACGTCGACAAGGAGGTACGGGGGCAGGGCATCGCCTCGTTCAGCCAGGCGATCCAGCTCGGTCACGAGCACGGGCTGATCGGTGACCAGACGGCACAGTTCGTGTCGCTCAACGCCCGCAAGCTCGACGACGCGATCGACCCCGCGGCCGACCTGCGCTTCGAGTACTTCGGGTTGCGGACGGTCCACGACCGCTACCTGCTGCGGCACCCCACCAGCCGGTTGGTGGTGGAGACGCCGCAGTACTGGCTGCTGCGGGTCGCCTGCGGGCTGTCGCGCACCCCTGCCGAGGCGATCGGGTTCTACCGGCTGATGTCGTCGCTGGCGTACCTGCCGAGTTCCCCGACGCTGTTCAACTCCGGCACCGCGCACACGCAGATGTCGTCCTGCTTCCTGGTCGACTCGCCGCGCGACGAGCTCGACTCCATCTACGACCGGTACGCGCAGGTGGCGAAGCTGTCGAAGTTCGCCGGCGGGATCGGGATCGCCTGGTCGCGGGTGCGTTCCCGGGGCGCGCTGATCCGGGGCACGAACGGGCTCTCCAACGGCATCGTGCCGTGGCTGCGCACGCTGGACGCGAGCGTGGCCGCGGTCAACCAGGGGGGCCGGCGCAAGGGGGCGGCCTGTGTCTACCTGGAGCCGTGGCACCCGGATGTCGAGGAGTTCCTGGAACTGCGCGACAACACCGGTGAGGACGCCCGGCGTACGCACAACCTGAACCTGGCGAACTGGATCCCGGACGAGTTCATGCGCCGGGTCGAGGCCGACGAGATGTGGTCGCTGTTCGACCCGGCTGAGGTGCCCGAACTGCCCGACCTGTGGGGCGAGGAGTTCGACACCGCGTACCGGTCCGCCGAGGCCGCCGGCCGGTTCGTGCGCCAGGTCAAGGCCCGGGACCTGTACGGGCGGATGATGCGCACGCTGGCCCAGACCGGCAACGGGTGGATGACGTTCAAGGACCCGTCGAACCGGTTGTGCAACCAGACCGCCGAGCCGGGCAACGTGGTGCACTTGTCCAACCTCTGCACCGAGATCGTCGAGGTCTCCAGCGACGGCGAGACCGCGGTCTGCAACCTCGGTTCGGTGAACCTCGCGGCCCACCTGGCCGGCGACGACATCGACTGGGCGCGGCTGCGCGAGACCGTACGGACCGCGGTGGTCTTCCTCGACCGGGTGATCGACATCAACTACTACCCGAGCGTCGAGGCGGCGGCGAGCAACCCGCGCTGGCGGCCGGTCGGGCTCGGCCTGATGGGCCTGCAGGACGTGTTCTTCGCGCTCAGGCTGCCGTTCGACTCCGAAGCGGCCAGGGAACTCTCCACCCGGATCTCAGAGGAGATCTACCTGACCGCCCTGGAGACCTCCGCCGGCCTGGCCGAACAGTTCGGTCCGCATCCGGCCTACCAGCAGACCCGGGCCGCTCGGGGCCAGCTCCAGCCCGACCTGTGGGGAATTACCCCGGCGCAGGCCGAGCGCTGGGCCGCCGTCAAGGAACGCGTCGCGACGCACGGGCTGCGTAACTCGCTGCTGGTCGCGATCGCCCCGACCGCCACCATCGCCTCGATCGCCGGCTGCTACGAGTGCATCGAGCCGCAGGTGTCCAACCTGTTCAAGCGCGAGACGCTCTCCGGCGAGTTCCTGCAGATCAACACCGCGCTGGTCCGGCAGCTGAAGGACCTCGGGATGTGGACCGAGGAGATCCGGACCGAGATCAGGCGGGCGGAGGGGTCGGTCCAGAGCATCGAGGCGCTGCCGGCCGAGGTACGCGAGCTGTTCCGGACCGCGTGGGAGCTGCCTCAGCGGGCCCTGATCGACCTTGCCGCCGCCCGTTCGCCCTTCATCGACCAGAGCCAGTCGCTGAACCTGTTCATGAGCGCGCCGAGCATCGGGAAGCTCTCCTCGATGTACCTGTACGCGTGGAAGTCCGGGCTGAAGACCACGTACTACCTGCGTTCCCGGCCGGCCACCCGGATCCAGCAGGCCACCGTCGCGATCAGTCGCCCGGTGGTGGTCACCGACGAGGAAGCCCTCGCCTGTTCCCTGGAGAACCCCGAATCATGCGACGCCTGCCAGTGACCCGCTCCCCCAGCCGCAACGACAGTAAGGCACTGCGATGACCAGCACCGCGAAGACCGCCATGTTGCTCGACCCGGGGATGGATCTCACCCTGCGGCCGATGCGCTATCCGCACTTCTTCGACCGGTTCCGGGACGCGATCAAGAACACCTGGACGGTGGAGGAGGTCGATCTGCACTCCGACCTCGCCGACCTGGACCGGCTCTCGCCCGCCGAGCGGCACCTGGTCAGCCGTCTCGTGGCGTTCTTCGCCACCGGCGACACCATCGTCGCCAACAACCTGGTGCTCAACCTCTACCAGCACGTCAACTCCCCGGAGGGACGGCTCTACCTGTCCCGCCAACTCTTCGAGGAGGCCGTGCACGTCCAGTTCTACCTGAACCTGCTCGACACCTACGTGCCGGACGAGGAGGAACGCTTCGCCGCGTTCGACGCGATCGAGAACATCCCCTCGATCCGTCGCAAGGCCGAGTTCTGCTTCCGCTGGATCGACTCGATCTTCGAACTTCGGGAGCTGAGAACCCGCGAGGACCGGCGGGCGTTCCTGCTCAACCTGATCTGCTTCGCCGCCTGCATCGAGGGGCTGTTCTTCTACGGCGCGTTCGCGTACGTCTACTTCCTG
Organism: Micromonospora sp. NPDC051006; assembly: GCF_044456245.1. Lineage (NCBI taxonomy): Bacteria > Bacillati > Actinomycetota > Actinomycetes > Micromonosporales > Micromonosporaceae > Micromonospora > Micromonospora sp. NPDC051006. Next base: position 93,570 of record NZ_JBITFP010000004.1, on the reverse strand, counting down.
CGCTCCCGTGGTCTCCTGCACGGGCTCGCCTCCGGCACCAACTGGGTGTTCCGCGACGAGTCGATGCACATGGCGTTCGCGTTCGACGTCGTCGACACCGTACGCCAGCAGGAGCCCGACCTGTTCGACGACGATCTGCGTCAGCAGGTACGCGAGATGCTCGCCGAGGCGGTCGAGTGCGAGGTCCAGTTCGCCGAGGACCTCCTCGAACAGGGCGTCTCCGGGCTCTCGCTGCCCGACATGCGGGAGTACCTCCAGCACGTGGCCGACCGGCGGCTCGCCCAGCTCGACATCGCCCCGATCTTCGGTGCGAAGAACCCGTTCGCCTTCATGGAGTTGCAGGACGTGCAGGAGCTGTCCAACTTCTTCGAGCGGCGGGTGTCGGCGTACCAGGTCGGCGTGACCGGCACGGTCAGCTTCGACGACGACTTCTGACCGGTGCTGGTGGGTGGGCCAGCCGGCCCACCCACCAGCATCGCCGGTCGGCCTCGCCCGGGGCTGGCCGAGGGAACGGCCGGGAGGCGTTCAGCGGGACAGGGCCTTCTCCAGCTCTGCCTTGGACATGGATGAGCGGCCCTTGATGCCGCGCTTCTTCGCCTCGTTGTAGAGCTGCTCCTTGGTACGTCCCTGCGCCCCGCTGTGTGAGCGCTTGCCACCGCGATGCCCGGACGAGACGTCGTTGAGGGAGGAGCGGCTCGCGGTACGGGACTCGCCGGAGCGGGCCCGCTCCTTGTTGACGGTCCGGGCGGCGATCTCCTCGGCCCGGTCGGTGGAGACGCCGCGCTTCTTCGCGCTCGCCTTGATGTGCTCGTACTGCCGCTCCCTCTTGGGACTGGACCCTGCTGGCATCGGATGCCTCCCGGGTGACTCGAATGGGACGGAAACCGGCGACCCGTCCAACGGCACCGTCGGCCAGGTCGTCAGTGCTGACGCGACCAGCGGAGAGATGCCCTGAGCGGCGAGCGGCAAAACGTCGCGGGAACGGACTCGGGCGGCTCAGCGCGCCAGCCGGAACACGGACCCGCGCACCGTGCACTCAGCCGGTGGCCGCGAGCCTCGGCGCGCTCGGAGGACGGAGAAGGTGATCACGGCACAGCCGACGCACGGTGGCGGCGAGCTTCTGATTGCCGCGCCCCCAGCCCTGGTCCCACTCGTCGGCCAGGGCGTGCAGGTCGGTGAACGGGCTGCGCCAGACCTCCTCCAGGTCCAGGTGCCACGACACGAACGCCGACGTCTGCTCGCTGACGGTCCGCTCATCGACCTCACCGCCGAGCAGTCGTTGCGCCAACGCGGCAAACCACGCGTCGGACGCCTCGGCCGCGCTGGGAATGGGTACGTCGAGTTCGGCGAGCGCCGCGGGCAGCAACTCGCCGATCAGCGGTGGGTCGGTGCCGTCGAGGCCGGCCAGCTCCCGCAGCCTCGGCCCGTCGTGCCCGTCCGCGAGCCAATCCGCCGCGTACCACGGCACCCGCTCGACATCGGCGCTGCCCAGGGCGTACTCGGCGGCGACGAGCTCCGGCGACTTACCCACCGGAGGCTGCCTCTGCACGCAGCATCGCGTGCGTCTGCATGAGCGCGAAGCCGAGCAGGTTCAACCCGCGCCACCGTGCGGGATCGACGGCGTCCGGGTGGTCGACGGCCAGACCAATGCCCCACACCCGGTCGAGCGGGCTGGCCTCCACCAGCACCCGCTCACCGGTGTCGAACAGATACCCGCGTAGCTCCCGGTGCTGGCCGAACTTCGCCAGGTTGCCCGCCACCACGACGTCGTAGCGGTGCTGCTCCCACACCTGCTCGTCGAAACCCGTGATCTGCCGGCCGAGCGTCTTCGCCGCGTGCGGGTGCACCACCGTCAGAATCCTGGCGGCTGTCGCCTCGTCGCCGAACAAGATGGCTTTGCGCCACATCATGTAATGCTCGGCGGTCCCGAACTCCAGCCCGTCGACGCTGAACGGCGCCGGCCACCACTGGCTCAGACAACCAGCCCCGATGCTGCCGTCGTGCTGCGGCTGGTGGCCCCAGAAGAACAGAAACTTCACCCTGGAGCCGGCACGCATCGCGTCGGTCAGTTCGGCGACGCTGCGCACCGACGCGACCATGCGGGCCAGTCTGCCGCACCGCCGGCCCGCGACGCATCGCCAATACCGCTGACGCCGGCGTCGGGGCCTAGCTCCCCGCGTCGCTCGACTCGGGCGGTGGCAGCGGCAACTCGACGGCGGCCACCGGCCCGACCGGCACGTCGGAGTGCGCTGGCGGCAGCTTGTCGGCGCGCGGCGAGCGACTGTGCACCCAGCCCCGGCCGGTCGGGTCCGAGCGCCTGCTCACCTCGCAGGTCACCATCTGGATCGGCGCCGGCGGCGCGGTCAACCGGCCGGCACCCCAGCGCACCCAGAGCGCGATCCGCCCCGCGTCCGCTTCGGCGAGCAGTTTCTCCCAGGTGCGGCGGCGCGTACTGTGATCGATCTCGACGACGACCGGCGGCCCGTCCGGGCGGGCACAGGCCACGTCGAGCACCGACTGCTGTGCGGACATCGGCGGCGGCAGCGGCAGCACGCTGGGCGCCCGCCGGTAGACCCGCCAGCCCTGCTCCCCCGCCCACTCGACCACCGCGTCGATCAGCCGGGCGGTCACCTGGTCGGTGGTCAGGTCGGTGAAGGTGACCGCGTCGAGTCGGTCAGCCAGCGACTCCGCCAACCGCTCCCCGTCCGCACCGACCACCACCGCCGCAGGGTAACCGCGCCACCGGCCGTTCCCGCCAGCGGGGCGGCGCCTCTCCCGGGCTCCCGAAACGCGACCTGACCGGACTGCCGAGGTGGCCGGTGACCTCGCCGCCCGGGCCTTCCGGACCTCCCGGACCGCGTCCTCACGATCGCCATCGGTGTGATGCTTCCGGTTCCACCGGCCTATCGATGGTTCTGGTGGAACGATGGTAGGCGTGGGAACTGCGAAAACTGCCATGCCTGCTATTTCGCCGCTGGCCGGCGAGCCGATCAAGCGCGCCGATGCCGAGCGGCTCGCGGGGGTGCTGAAGGCATTCGCCGATCCGGCCCGACTGCGGCTGCTCAGCCTGATCCAGGCCGCTCCGGAGGGCGAAGCGTCCGTGACTGACCTCACCGCGCCGCTGAATCTCTCCCAGCCGACCGTGAGCCATCACCTTCGGATCCTCACCGAAGCCGGCCTGCTCGAGCGCGATAAGCGCGGCGTCTGGGCGTACTACCGCCTGGTGCCGGAGGCGATCGCGGCGATAGCCGACCTCTTGACGCCGCCCCGCAAACGAGCGACGAAGAAGACCCGCTGACCGGCACCTCGAGGACCGCCCCGCCGTAGCGGGTCGGCACGGTGATCCGGTTGCCAGCACCGCTCGCCTCGCGGCGTCCTGTCCGCGTGCCGGCGAGCGCTTTTCGCGTACCCGGTGTCACCCACGCTGGCCGACCCTCCCGCCCCCGGCGGCGGCCGCACCGCCGCCTCTTCGCGCCTCCCCCGCCCCGCCCTCCGGCCGCGGGGCCTCAACGGCGTCAATTGTCGGGGGCTTTACCCAGTCTCTGACCATCCTCGCTCCCCCGCCTGTCGAGCCGGATCCACAGCGGGGCGACCGACGCTGGGCCGCACCCGACCCTCATGCGGGCACCCTGCGTCACTCCCGCGCCCGTGCGGAAACGCCGTCTACGCGGGCCGCTCCGCCACGGGTGCAGGACATTCGTCCTACGGATCAGGTGACATCTCAGCCTGCCGCGCACCCCCGCCGCCGCCGTAGCGTCGGGGACGCAAGAAGGTGGAGCACCGGTCGGACAGGAAGAGGCGAAGGACCATGACGCAGACAACGAGCATCGCCGATCATGCGGCAGAACCCGGCCGGAGCCTGCGCGGCGGGGTGACGCTGGTCGCCGCGTCCGCCGTCGCGCTGGCGGTCTGGGCGATCAGTGTGCCGATCGCCGGGCTGGACCTGACGGTGGGGTCCGGCCCGACGGCGCAGACGGTCGGCCCGGCGTCGGTCGCCGTCGTGCCGCTGCTGGTGGGCGCCGCGGCATGGGGACTGCTGGCGTTCCTCGATCGACGGTTCCGCCGCGGCCTGCGCGCCTGGCGGATCACCGCCTGGGTGGTCTTGGCGTTGTCCCTGCTCGGGCCGGCCTCCTCCGGCGCCTCGGGCGCGGTGCTCGCGAGCCTGTCGGCCATGCACCTCGCCGTGGGAACAGTGCTCATCTTCGGCCTCGCGCCGACCTCGACCGGTCGGATGCGGTCCCGTTGAGTGTGGACGCGGCGATGAGGACGCACGACGAGACCCTCGACTGCGTCCGGACCGAGCCGGCCTTCGCGTGGGTCGCACGCCATCCCGGCCCGTGGTTCGCGCTCATCTGGGCGCCGGTGCTCCTGCTCGCACCGGTCGTCGATTCGCTGGCCGACGGGCAGGTCCTCCGGACGGCCCATCTGCTACTTCTCGGCGCGGCCTACGCCCTCACGGTGTGGCTGCCGTTCCGGGTGGGCCCGCGCGACGGCCGCACCTCGGAGGCAGCCCTGCTGGTCGTCGCCGTCCTGTGCACCGCGTACCTCGTGGTGTGGCGCACCGACCGGGAGTTCGTCTTCCCGCTGCTCGCGATCGCCGCGGCCGTCGCCGTGCGGCAGCGGTGGGCGCTGGGCATGATCGCCTCGCTGACGATCAGCGGCGCAGTCGCCGCCGGGCTGGAGAGCGGCTCCCTCGACGTGGCCCTCTTCCTGGGCTTCTCGACGTTCTTCGCCGGAGTGGGGACGTACCTGGTGCAGTACCTCGTGGGCGTCGTCGGCGAACTCACCCGCACCCGGGAGCAGTTGGCGCGGGTCGCGGTCTCCGAGGAGCGGCTACGGTTCTCCCGGGATCTGCACGACCTGCTCGGGCACACGCTGTCGGTGGTCGTGATCAAGGCCGAAGCGATCAGGCGCCTCCTCGGGCGGGATCCCGAGGCGGCCACCGAGCACGCCCGGAACATCGAGACCATCGGCCGGCAGGCCCTCACGGAGGTACGCGAGGCCGTGACCGGCTACCGCTCGGTGCGCCTGCGCGAGGAGCTCGCCAACGCCAGCACGGCGCTGTCGGCCGCCGACATCCGGGTCGACGTCACGCCGCCGGCGGTCGAACTCGACGCCCAGGTCGACTCGTTGCTCGGCTGGGTCGTCCGCGAAGGCGCCACGAACGTGCTGCGGCACGCCGGGGCCACCAGCTGCCGCATCACGGTGACGTCCGACGGGGAGCACGCGAGTGTGGAGGTCGTCGACGACGGGCGCGGCCGCGCGGCAACCGACGGGAGCGGCCTGCGCGGCCTGCGGGAACGCGCAGAGGACCTGGGTGGCGAGCTCACCGCGACCGCGACGCCGTCCGGGTTCCGCCTGGCGGCGTCCGTACCCGCGCAGGCTCGGTCGGGGCGACGCTGATGCCCACGACGATCCTCATCGCCGAGGACCAGGCGATGTTGCGCTCGGCCATCGCCACCCTGCTCGACCTCGAGGAGGACCTGACGGTGGTGGCGAGCGTCGGGCGCGGTGACGAGGTGCTGGCTGCCGCCCGGGACACCCGCCCGGACGTGGTGCTGCTCGACATCGAGCTGCCTGGCCGCAGCGGCCTGGATCTCGTCGGCGACGTGGCGAAGGCGCTGCCGGACTGCGCGGTCGTCGTGGTGACGACGTTCGGCCGTCCCGGCTACCTGCGCCGCGCCATGGAGGCCGGCGCGAAGGGGTTCCTGGTGAAGGACGACCCGGTCGAGGAGCTCGCCGCCTCGATCCGCCGGGTCCTCGCCGGCGAGATCGTGGTGAACCCACTGCTGGCCGCGCAGGCGCTGAGTGCCAGTCCGAACCCGCTCAGCGAACGGGAACGAGAGGTGCTGAGCGCGTCCACGGGCGGGGCGACGATCGCTGGCATCGCCGGCCGGTTGCACCTGTCGCCGAGCACGGTGCGGAACTACCTCTCGGCAGCCATCGGCAAAACCGGAACCCGCAACCGCGGCGAGGCGTTGAGTCTCGCCCGCGACCGCGGCTGGCTCTGACCGCGCAGCGATGGGGCTGTGCCGCTCCGGCCAGCCCGCACGTGGCATTGATCGAGGTCTTGCTCCCCCCAACGTATACAACATACGCTCCTCGAATCGAGCATCCGAGGAGCTGCCCATGACGGACCTCTCCTTCAGCGCGGTGAGCCCGCGTCCACACCATCCACTCCGGGCCGCTGCCGGGCACCCCGCGGGCGCGCCCCACCACCCCACCGATCGCGCTGACCGCGCAAGATCGGTTGACCTCCCGAGAAGGTGGACCAAGCCATGAACCACCCGCAGAACGAAGGGCTGAGCCGGCGCCGCATCCTGGGCGGTGCGGCCGGACTGGCCGCTGGAGCCGTGGCGGCCGGACTGCCGGCCGGCGGCGCGTCCGCCGCGCCCGCGCAGCACGCTTCCGACCTCGCCCGCTGGCGTCGGCAGGCGGCGAACGTGACGATCACCCGCGACGACTGGGGGATCCCCCACGTGGTGGGCAAGACCGACGCCGACGCGGTGTTCGGCATGATGTACGCCCAGGCCGAGGACGACTTCAACCGGGTCGAACGCAACTATCTGGTCAGCCTCGGCCGCCTCGCCGAGGCCGAGGGCGAGACCGCGATCTGGCAGGACCTGCGCCAGCGGCTGTTCATCGACCCCGAGGTGCTGAAGCGGGACTACGCGAAGAGCCCGGCCTGGTTACGCAAGCTCATGCAGGCCTGGGCCGACGGGTTGAACTACTACCTGGCGACGCACCCCGAGGTGCGGCCCCGCGTGATCACCCGGTTCGAGCCGTGGATGCCGCTGAGCTTCTCCGAGGGCAGCATCGGCGGCGACATCGAGCGGGTGCCGCTCACCCAGCTCGAAGCCTTCTACACCGAGCGTCCGGTGGAGATGACCGAGGAGGAGCGTGGTCTGCTGTTCCGCGAGCCCAAGGGTTCGAACGGCATGGCGATCGCGCCGAAAAACACTCGGGACGGCCACGCGCTGCTGCTGATCAACCCGCACACCAGCTTCTTCTTCCGCTCCGAGCAGCACGTGACCAGCCGCGAGGGGCTGAACGCCTATGGCGCGGCCACCTGGGGGCAGTTCTTCATCTACCAGGGCTTCAACGCGCACACGGGCTGGATGCACACGTCGAGCGGCGTGGACAACGTCGACGAGTTCGCCGAGACCGTCGTGACCGGGGCCGGGGGCCGCCGCTACTACCGCTACGGCACCGGACTGCGGCCGGTGACCACGAAGACGATCACCCTGTCGTACCGCACCGCGGACGGCGCACGGGCCCGGCGCAGCTTCACCACCTTCGCCACCCACCATGGCCCGATCGTGCGCGAGGCCGACGGCAAGTGGATCGCGTTCGCGTTGATGAACAAGCCCCTCGAGGCGCTGCAGCAGAGCTTCCTGCGCACCAAGACCCGGGACTACGCCGACTACCTCCAGGTGGCGGGCCTCAAGGCCAACAGCTCCAACAACACCCTCTTCGCGGATTCCAAGGGTGAGATCGCCTTCCTGATGCCGCAGTTCATGCCCGTCCGGGACGACCGCTTCGACTACCGCAAGCCCGTCGACGGCAGTGACCCGGCGACCGACTGGCGCGGGTTGCACACCCTCCGGAGCCTTCCGCAGGCGGTGAACCCGAAGACCGGTTGGGCCTTCAACACGAACAACTGGCCGTGGACCGCGGCCGGGCCGTACAGCCCCAGGGCCGCCGACTACCCCCGCTACTTCGACCAGGCCGGCGAGAACCCGCGCGGACCGCAGGCCATCCGGGTCCTGACGGCGCGGCGGGACTTCACGCCGGAGACGCTGATCGAAGCCGCCTTCGACACCTACCTCACCGCCTTCGCCCGGCTCGTGCCGGGACTGGTCGCGGCGTGGGACAAGCTGCCTGAGGGCGACCAGCAGAAGGCGGCGCTCGCCGAGCCGATCGAGCTGCTGCGCGGTTGGGACTTCCGCTGGAGCGCGGAATCGACCGCGACGTCGCTGGCGGTGTTCTGGGGCGAAGCGCTCTGGGCGCCCCTGTCCCAGGCGGCGCGAGACGCCGGCATGTCCATGTGGGACTACCTGGCCGAGCGGGCCACCGATGCGCAGCGGCTCACCGCGCTCGAAGCAGCGGCGGACCGGCTGACCCAGGACTTCGGCGGCTGGCAGGTGCCCTGGGGCGAGATCAACCGCTTCCAGCGCAACGACGGCGCGATCACGCAGACCTTCGACGACGCCAAGCCCAGCCTTGCGGTGCCCTTCACCTCCGCGCAGTGGGGTTCCCTCGCCTCGTTCGGAGCCCGGCGCTACCCGGGAACGAAGCGCTACTACGGCACCAGCGGCAACAGCTTCGTGGCGGTGGTGGAGTTCGGGCCGAGGCTGCGTGCCTGGGCGGTGACGGCGGGTGGCGCGAGTGGGCATCCGGACTCGCCGCACTTCAACGACCAGGCCGAACGGTACGCGAGCGGCGAGCTTCGGCCCGTCTACTTCTATCCCGAGGACCTGACGGGCCACATCGAGCGGAGCTACCGGCCGGGCGCTGCCGTTCCCCGGCAGGCCCCGGCGGGGGACGGCAGCTAGTCGCCGACCGGGAGCCCGTCGACGACCGGTGGTAGGACGTCGCGTCGACGCCGAGGCGGTCAGGCCGGCCAACCGGTCGGTGCGCGCCTCGGCGTCGACGGGCACGGCCGCCGCCCGACCGTGCGTCAACAACCGTCGTCGCGACGGGAGATCAGGCGGCAGGTGGGATCACGGCCTGGATGAGGTGCGGGCCCGGTTCGGCGAGGGCCGCACTGAACTGCTCCGCGAACTCCTCGGCGGTCGTGGCGCGGGTGGCGGGCACGCCGAACGACTCCGCCAGCCGGACGAAGTCGACCGCCGGATCGGCCAGGCCGAACAGCGGGTTCGCGTCCGGGCCTCCGGCGCTGGGCCGGCGGCTGAAGTGTGCCCACTCCTGACGCAGGATGGCGTACGCGTGGTTGTCGAGGATCACCGTGGTGATGTTCAACTGCTCGCGTGCCTGGGTCCAGAGTGCGGTGACCGTGTACATGGAACATCCGTCGGCCTCGAGTGCCACCACCGGCCGGTCGGGCGCGGCGACGGCGGCGCCGACGGCCAGCGGCAGGCCGTCGCCCATCGCGCCACCGGTCTGCATGAGCACGTCGTGCCGGGGTGCGCCCGCGGTGGCGGCCGCCAGCGCGGTACCGGAGCTGACCGTCTCGTCGATGACGATCGCCCGTTCGGGGAGCAGCGCCGCGATGACGTCGACCCAGTTCTGCAGGGTGAGCGGGCCGCTGGGCAGCGCCGGCCGCCGGGGCTCGGCGACGTCGGGCGCCGCGCCGGTGGCCACCAGGTCGGCGAGTTGGACGAGCGCGGCGACGGCATCCTGGCCGACCTCGGCGAGGACGTGCGCCTCGGCGCCCTCCGGGACCAGGCAGCTCGGCTGGTCGGGGTAGGCGAAGAACGCGACGGGGACCTTGGCGCCCGCGACGATCACCTGGCGTACCCCGGCCAGTTGTTCGAGTACCTGCTCCGGGTAGAAACCCAGCCGGGGAAACGTGGGCAGGCCCGCCCCGTGCTCGACCCGGTTGGAATAGAGCTCCTGGAACACCCGGACGCCGGTGGCGGCGGCGATGCGGCTCGCCGCGTACAGGCCCGCCTCGCGGAGCGCCGGCCCCCCGATGACCAGCGCGGTCGCCTCGCCACCGCGAATGACCTGCGCTACCTGGGCGATCACCTCCTCGGTCACCGCCGGCGTCGGCCTGGGGGCCACCGGTGTGCCGACCACTCCGCCGTCGGCCCACGAGACGTCCGCCGGCATGATCATGGTCGCGATCTGTCCGGCTGGCGCCACGGCGTCGGCCAGCGTCGCGGCGGCGTCGGTCCCGGCGCCCGCGGCGTTCTCGGTACGGCGGACGGGACCGCGCAGCCAGCCGCCGAGCGCGGCGATGTCGGAGGTCAGCGGCGAGTCGAACACGTTGTGGTAGGTCGGATGGTCGCCGACGATGCTCACCACCGGCGAGTTCGCGCGCCGGCTGTTGTGCAGGTTGGTCAGGCCGTACGCGAACCCCGGACCGAGGTGCAGCAGGGTCGCGGCGGGCTTCCCGGCGATGCGGGCGTACCCGTCGGCGGCGCCGGTGACCACGCCCTCGAAGAGGGCGAGCACCCCCCGCAGCCGTGGTACCGAGTCCAGCGCCCCGACCAGGTGCAGCTCGGTGGTGCCGGGATTGGTGAAGAGGACCTCGACCCCGCCGTCGGCCAAGGTCCGCAGCAGTGCTTCAGCCCCGTTCACGACATCGCCCTTCGTTCGGACCACTGGTCGCCAGCATAGGCGGCCAAATACCCTCAAAGCGGTGCATTCGACTGGCACCGGTCGGCGGACCGGTGCCGGTCGAATGCGCGGGGCTTCGGGCGCGAGCGATCAGCGGCGCCGCAGTGCCGCGTCGAGCAGGGCGGGCGGAGTGTCGAACTTCTCGTGTGCGGCGAGGTCGGTGCCGGGGGCGACGATCGCGTCGATCGCGTCGAGCACGTCGGCGGAGAGCACGGTGTCCGCGGCGGCGAGCTGTGAGTGCAGGTGCTCCAGGGTGCGAGGGCCGATGATCGCGCTGGTCACCGCGGGGTGGGCGGTGACGAAGCCCAGGGCCAGCTGGATCAGCGTCAGGCCGGCCTCGTCGGCGACCTTGGCCAGCTGCTCGACCGCGTCCAGCCGGACCCGGTTGGCAGGGATGGCGGTGTCGAAGCGCTGCGGCATGAAGGTCGAGCGGTTGGTCGTGACCTCCCGGCCCGCACGGATCGCGCCCGAAAGCCAGCCCGAGGCCAGCGGGCTCCAGGCCAGCACACCGAGACCGTACTGCTCGGCCACGGGCAGGACGTGGGCCTCGATGCCGCGCTGCAGGACCGAGTAGCTGGGCTGCTCGGTGACGTAGCGGCTCAGGTGGTTGTCCCGCGCGGCCCACTGGGCCTGGACGATGCGGTAGGCCGGGAAGGTCGAGGAGCCGAAGTAACGGATCTTCCCGGCACGCTGGAGGTCGGTCAGCGCCGACAGCGTCTCCTCGTCGCTGGTGCGCGGGTCCCACCGGTGGATCTGGTAGAGGTCGACGTGGTCGACACCGAGGCGACGCAGGCTGTTGTCCAACTCGGTGACCAGCCAGCGGCGCGAGCTGCCCTGGTGGTTGAGCTTGTCGCCCATCGGCATGCTCGCCTTCGTGGCCAGCACGATGTCGTCGCGGCGCCCGGCGATGGCCCTGCCGACCATCTCCTCCGACTCGCCCTGGCTGTACATGTCGGCGGTGTCGATGAGGTTGATGCCTTTCGCCAGGGCCGCGTGGACGATGGCGGTCGCCTCGTCCTGGGTGGTACGCCCGATGTCGCCGAAGTTCATCGCGCCGAGCACGAGCGAGCTGACCTGCACGCCGGTGCGGCCCAAGGTGCGGTACTGCATGGGGTGTTTCCTTCCCTGTCGCTGAGGGGTGGTGGTGACACGTGGCTTGGTCGCCGGCCCCCGGGTCTGGCATCATGAGCCAAACGGAACCTTGCTCCGTTAACGATACGGAACACTGTTCCGTTTGCCAAGTCGAGTGGCGGAGGGAACAGAGCGGTGATCGACGACGGGGGTACCGAACGCGCGCCTCAGCGCAGGAGGGCGGACGCGGTACGCAACGAGAAGACCCTGCTCGACGCGGCCGCCGCGGTCTTCGTCACCGCCGGAGTGGAAGCGCCCGTACGGGACATCGCGGCCAGAGCGGGCGTCGGCACCGGCACCATCTACCGACACTTCCCCACCCGGGCCGACCTGATCATCGCCGTCTACCGGCACCAGGTCGAGGCCTGCGCCGAGGCCGGTCCGGCCCTGCTGGCGAGCAGCTCGACCCCGTACGCCGCCCTGGCCCGATGGATCGATCTCTTCGTCGACTTCCTGGTCACCAAGCGCGGACTCGCCGGCGTGCTGCGGTCCGACGACGCCGGCTTCGACACCCTGCACGCCTACTTCCTCGACCGCCTCGTGCCCGTCTGCACGCAACTGCTCGACGCCGCCGCCGCGGCCGGCGAGATCCGCCCCGGCATCGCCGCCTACGAACTCATGCGCGGCGTCGGAAACCTCTGCATCGGCGCCGACAACGACCCCCGCTACGACCCACGGCACCTGGTCGAACTGCTCGTCGCAGGACTGCTCCGACCTCGGTAGCGGCGGCCCGACCCGCCACGCCCTCATCCGCTGCCCCACACCCGACCGAGCGGCACCGTGACGATCTCGTGATGGTCTTGGAGTTGGTCGGATCTGCTGGGCGTCGGCGTGGTACGAGTGCTCGATGAGTCCTGATGGCCGCCGCCGGAGAGGCGTTGACCGGTCGCGGCTCGAACGTGTCGACGAAAAAGCGAAGGCGACCGCTGCCAGGTTCCGGGTCCGAGGTGGGCGGGCGGGACGGTTGCGGCTGAGTCAGCTGGAAGCCGCCCTGGTGATCTCGGTGCAGGCGGGGCTCGCCGCGGCCCTGGCCTGGTCGATCGGGCACGACGTGCTGGGCAATCCCTCGCCGATCTTCGCCCCATCCGCCGCGGTGGGTACGATCGTCGCCTCACTCGGCCAGCGCGCCCACCGCACGATCGAACTGCTGCTCGGCGTCGGACTCGGTATCGCCACCACCGACTTCCTGCTGGCCTTTCTGGGCACCGGATTCTGGCAGACGGGATTCATCGTCGGATGCGCCATCCTCGCCACGCTCGTGCTGTTCGGGCGCAGCGGGGCGGCCGTCGGCCAGGCCGGCGGTACGGCGGTGCTACTCGCGGCGTTGGCTCCGGCCCAGACGGACCTCGAATGGCCTCGGATCGTCGAGGCGATGGTCGGCGGCGGCGTGGGCCTCGTGGTGGTCGCGTTGCTGGTGCCGCTGAACCCGATGCGCATCCTCGACCGCGACGCAGCTCCGATCTTCCGGTGCCTCGCAGGTCAGCTGAGGGAGGTCTCCGCCGCGCTGACGGACGGCGATCAGCAGCGGGCGGTTCGCGCATTGGACACGCTGCGCGGCATGGGACCCGACCTCGACCGGATGCACCAGGCGCTCAGCGGCGCCGAGGAGGTGGTCAGCCTGGCACCTGCCCGTTGGCTGCGCCGCCAGGACGTCGAACGTTTCGCCCGCGCGACCGTGCACCTGGAACGAGTCATCGAACACAGCCGAGGGGTGGCCCGCCGATCCGCGATGGCGCTGCAGTACCACGAGCCGATCCCCGCCGAGCTGCCCGCCAGCGTCGGACGACTCGCCGATGCGGTCGAGCTGCTGCGCCGTGAGCATCGCGCCGGGCGTCCCACCGAGAAGACCCGCCACGCGGTACGCGACGCCGCCTACCGGGCCGCCCGAGCCCGAGCCCGGGGAGTCGACGAGTTCGGAGACGCGGTGGTGACCCAACTCCGTACCGCCGCGAGCGACCTGCTTCGAGCCACCGGTTGCGACCCGACGTCGGCGAACCAGGAGATTCGGCGTGCGACGCAGAGCGGCGAGAATTCCGTTCGAGCGGCGGGCCGTCAGGAGAGCCAGCTGTAACGCCGCTCCGGGCGGCCGGCGGAGCCGTAGCGGAGACCGACCTGGGCCCGACCGGTGTCGGCGAAGTGTTCCAGGTATCGCCGGGCGCTGACCCGGGAGATGCCCACCGCGTTGGCGCACTCAGCGGCGGAGAACGTGCCGGCGTGCCCCTGCAGGGCCCGCTTCACCAGCTCGGCGGTCTCCGCGCTGAGCCCGCGCGGCAGCGCCGAACTGGCGATGTGCGAGCCGCTGCGGGACAGTACCCGGTCCACGTCGGACTGGTCGCTGACCACCGTGGCGCGCAGCGAGTTGCGCCGGGCGGCGTACTGCTCCAGGCGGGTCCGCAGCTCGTCGAAGCCGAACGGCTTGAGCAGGTAGTTGACCGCGCCGTAGCGAACCGCCTGCCGCACCGCCTCGGCCTCGCGGGCCGCGCTGATCACCAGCACGTCGCAGTCGTGCCGGGCGGCCCGCAGCCGGGTCACCACGTCCAGGCCGAACATGTCCGGCAGATAGAGGTCGAGCAGCACCAGGTCCGGACGGAGTTCGTCGACGGCCGCGACCGCCTCTTCGCCGGTGCTGGCCGTGCCGACCACCTGGAAACCGTCGATCCGCTCGACGAAGCCACGGTGGATCCGGGCCACCATGAAGTCGTCGTCGACGACCAGTACGTCGATCACCGGCTCGCCTCCAGCGCGCCGGTCACCGACATCCGGGCCGTGAACATCGCACCCTCCTCGGTGTTCGTCACCGCGACCTCACCGCCGCGACGGTGACAGACCAGCCGGGTGAGCGCCAGCCCGATGCCCCGTTCGCCACCGCGCGCCGCCTTGGTGGTGAATCCGTGGGTGAAGACCTCCCGGGCCAGTTGCGGGGCCACCCCGGGACCGGAGTCGCGGACCACGATCTCCACCGAGGAGGCGTCCCGGCGCAACTCGACCTCCACCCAGGCCGGTCCGTCCGCGAGGTCGGCGCCCTCCTCGGCGGCACCGGCCGGGCCGCCGGGCGGCGGGGTTCGGCTCTCCCGGCCGCCGGCCACCGCCTCGACGGCGTTGTCGACCAGGTTGCCCAGCACCGTGGCGACGTCCGCGGCGACCGCCGGATCCAGGCGGTCCAGGCCGGTCCGTTCGGAGATCCGCAGCTCCACCCGGCGCTCGGCGGCCAGCGCCGACTTCGCCATCAGCAGGGCCGCCACCGCCGTGTCCTGGATCCGGCTGGTGACGGTGAGGTCGAGGGAGGCCCGGTGCCGGCTCAGCGCGTCGACGTACCGGACGACCTCGTCGTGCTCACCGATCTGGATCAGCCCGGAGATGGTGTGCAGCTGGTTGGCGAACTCGTGGGTCTGGGCGCGCAGCAGCTCGGTGGTGCTGCGGAACGAGCCGATCTCCTGCTCCAGCCGGGCCAGCTCGGTGCGGTCGCGCAGGGTGGTCACCGAACCCAGCCGGCGGCCGTCCTTGCTGACCGTCATCCGGTTCATCACCAGCACCCGGCCGGCGCGCACCACCACCTCGTCGCGGGCCTCCGGGTCGTTGTCGGCGCCGGCCAGCACGTCGCGCAACCGACCCGAGATCCCCAGTTCGGCGAGGCTCCGGCCGAGGCAGTGCTCGGGCAGGTCGAGCAGTCGCCGACCCACCGCGTTGACCAGGGTGATCCGCAGCTGCGGATCGAGTGCGATAACCCCCTCGGCGATGCCGTGCAGCAGCGCCTCCCGGTGCTCGGCCAGGCCGGCGATCTCCCGTGGCTCCAGGCCGAGGGTCTGCCGTTTGATCCGGCGGGCCAGCAGCCAGGACCCCACGAGGCCGAGCACGCTGGCGATGCCGAGGTAGGTGAAGAGGTAGGACGAGGCGCCGACCAGCCGGGCCGACCAGCTCGGCGAGGCTTCGCCGATCATCACGACGCCGAGCTGCTGGCCCAGGTTCCACTCCCGGTCGCCGAGCACCGGCACCTGGGCGACCAGCTCCAGGGAGTCGCCGACGGCCAGCTCACCGGACCAGCTCCGGCCCCGTGCCACCGCCCCGTCGCCCAGCACCAGCGGGCTGCCGACCAGCGTCGGGTCGGTGGAGCTGACCACCCGGCCGCGGGCGTCGGCCACGGTCACCGAGGTCACCCGGGACTGGGTCAGCACGTTCTGCACCAGTGGCGCGACGAGTTCCGCCGGCGCCGGCGAGTTGAGCTGCTCGCGTAGCAACGGGCTGCCGGCGAGCTGCTCGCCGAGGGCGGCCACCCGCCGCCCCTCCACCCGGTTGAAGGTCGCCGCCGACTGGGCCAGCGAGACGGCGGCCACCGCCACCAGCACGACCACGATGATCGCGAGCTGGAGCACCAGCAGCTGCCCGGCCAACGTACGGCGAGGCGTGACCGCGACCACAAAGACCTCAATTTCCGCTGCTGACACAAGGCAGACGTGGTGTCTGCCCGGGGGCCATCATCTTGCCGCCGGACTCCTTCGAAACGGAAGAGAAACATGATGGCAACTCGGAGAAACCTGCTGGTGATGGGCGTGGCCGCCGCCACGGCGTTGGCGCTGGCCGCCTGCGGCGCCACCGCGGACAAGAACGGCAGCGGGTCCGGCGGCGACGGTGAGCCGGCCACCGGACTACGGATCATGGTGCCGAACACCCCCGGCGGCGGGTACGACACCACCGCCCGCACCGCGGCCAAGGTGATGGAGGACGCCAAGATCGCCACCGGGGTGCAGGTCTTCAACCTGCCCGGCGCGGGCGGCACCGTTGGCCTCCAGCGGATGGTGAACGAGAAGGGCAACGGCAAGCTCGCCATGCAGATGGGGCTGGGCGTGGTCGGCGCGTCGTACACCTCGAAGTCGTCGGCGACGCTCACCCAGACCACCGCCCTGGCCAAGATGATCGAGGAGGCCGGCGCCATCGTGGTGCCGAAGGAGTCTCCGTACCAAAGCATCGGTGACCTGGTCACGGCCTGGAAGGCCAACCCCAAGGCCATCGCGGTCGGCGGTGGCTCCTCCCCCGGCGGCCCGGACCACCTGCTGCCGATGCAGCTGGCCAAGACCGTCGGCATCGACCCCCGCCAGGTCAACTTCATCTCGTACGACGGCGGCGGCGAGCTGCTGCCGGCCGTGCTCGGTGGCAAGGTGGCCTTCGGCGCGAGCGGCTTCGGCGAGTTCCTCGACCAGGTGGAGGCCGGCCAGCTCCGGGTCCTCGCGGTCACCAGCGAGGCGCCGATCGACGCGCTCAAGGACGTGCCGACGCTGAAGTCGGCCGGCATCGACCTGGTCTTCACGAACTGGCGGGGCATCGTCGCACCGCCCGGCATCAGCGATGCCGACAAGAAGGTCTGGATCGACGCGCTGACGAAGATGCACGAGTCCGCCGAGTGGAAGGCCGAGCTGACCAAGCGGGGCTGGACCGACGCCTTCGTCACCGGCGAGGCGTTCGCCACCTTCCTCACCGAGCAGGACAAGTCGGTGGCGGACCTGCTCAAGCAGCTCGGGCTGGCGTGAGCGGCATGACGACCCGACCGGACCGGGGCGGCGACCCGCCGCCCCGGTCGGCCGCCGACGCTCCGGCGGTCGTACCCCCGGTGCCGGCACAGCCGAGCGGCCCGGAGGCGACAGCCCCGGCCACCGACCCGCCGGCCGCGCCCGTCGCGGAGATCGTCGCGGAACCGGCTGCCCGGCCGGACCGCGCCCAGTACGGGGTCTGCGCGTTCCTCGTCCTGGTCGGCGGGCTGGTCATCGTCGACGGGATCCGGACCGGGCACGCGATCAGCACCGCCGACCCGATCGGCCCGAAGCCGCTGCCGATCCTGCTCGGCGTGCTGCTGCTGATCGTCGCCGCGATCTACGCGGTGGACGTGTCCCGTGGCGGCCGCGGCGAGCCGGAGGCCGGCGAGGACGTCGACCTCACCACGCCGATCGACTGGCGGACGGTGCTGCTGCTGATCGGCGCGTTCCTGGTCAACGCGGTGCTCATCGACCCGCTCGGCTGGGTGATCAGCGGAACGCTGCTCTTCTGGGGTTCGGCGTTCGCGTTGGGCAACCGGCACCACGTACGCAACCTGCTGATCGCCGTCGCCCTGTCGTTGATCACCTTCTACACGTTCGCCATCGGGCTCGGCGTCAACCTGCCCGCCGGCGTGCTGCAAGGAATCCTGTGATGGACAACCTCGGAAACCTGCTCGACGGGTTCGCCAACGTGGTGACCCCGATGAACCTGCTGATCGCGTTGCTCGGGGTGACCATCGGCACCGCCGTGGGCGTCTTGCCCGGGATCGGCCCGGCGATGACGGTGGCGCTGCTGCTGCCGGTCACCTACGGCATGGAGCCCGTCCAGGCGTTCATCATGTTCGCCGGCATCCTCTACGGCGGCATGTACGGCGGTTCCACCACCTCGATCCTGCTGAACACCCCCGGCGAGTCCTCGTCGGTGGTCACCGCGATCGAGGGCAACAAGATGGCTAAGGCGGGTCGTGCCGCGCAGGCGCTGGCCACCGCCGCCATCGGCTCGTTCGTCGCCGGGACCATCGCCACCCTGCTGCTGGTGCTGGTGACCCCGCCGATGGTGCAGTTCGCGATCAGCCTCGGCGCGCCGGACTACCTCGCGCTGATGCTGCTGTCGTTCGTGGCGGTCACCGCGGTGCTCGGCGCCTCCCGGGTACGCGGCTTCGCCTCGCTGCTGCTCGGCCTGGTCATCGGCACCGTCGGGATCGACGCGGTCAGCGGCCAGCAGCGACTCACCCTGGGCATCCCGCAACTCGCCGACGGCATCGACGTGGTCGTGGTGGCGGTCGGCATCTTCGCCGTCGGCGAGGCGCTCTGGATCGCCGCGCACCTGCGCCGACGCGCCGCCGAGGTGATCCCGGTCGGACGGCCGTGGATGGGGCGTCAGGACTGGAAACGGTCCTGGAAGCCGTGGCTGCGCGGCACCGCGTACGGGTTCCCGTTCGGGGCGCTGCCCGCCGGCGGCGCGGAGATCCCGACCTTCCTGTCGTACGCCACGGAGAAGAAGCTGACGAAGCACCCGGAGGAGTTCGGCCGGGGCGCGATCGAGGGTGTCGCCGGCCCGGAGGCGGCGAACAACGCCTCGGCCGCCGGCACGCTGGTGCCGATGCTGGCGATCGGCCTGCCGACGAACGCGACCGCCGCGGTGATGCTGGCCGCCTTCCAGCAGTACGGCATCCAACCCGGCCCACTGCTCTTCGAGCGGGAGTCCACCCTGGTCTGGACGCTGATCGCCAGCCTCTTCGTGGGCAACCTGCTGCTGCTGGTGCTGAACCTCCCGCTCGCGCCCGCCTGGGCCCGGCTGCTGCGCATTCCGCGCCCGTACCTCTACGCCGGCATCCTCTTCTTCGCCTCGATGGGGGCGTACGCGGTCAACGCCCAACCGTTCGACCTGTTCCTGCTGCTCACCCTCGGCCTGCTCGGGTTCGGCATGCGGCGCTTCGGGCTGCCGATCCTGCCGCTGATCGTCGGGGTGATCCTCGGTCCCCGTGCCGAGTTGCAGGGCCGGCGGGCGTTGCAGCTCTCCGGCGGCGAGCTGCACGGCCTGATCGGCGGCTGGGTCTCCTGGACCATCTACGCCGCGGTTCTGGTGGTGCTGCTCTGGCCGGTGCTCGGCCGCTTCGTCGGACGAGGGGTTCAGGAGAGGCTGGTGACCGGATGACCGTGCTGGTGGGAGCCCCGCCGAGCCGCCCCGACCAGAGAGAACGAGCATGCTGACTCCCACCGCAGACCTCTACGACCGCTACGGCGACCTGCTCGGCTCGTGCGACACCCAGCTACGCCAGTTCGGCGGCGTCCGTGCCTTCGCCGGGCCGGCGGTCACGGTGCGCTGCTTCGAGGACAACGCGCTGGTCAAGTCGATCGTCGCCGAGCCGGGGGTGGGCCGGGTGTTGGTGGTGGACGGCGGCGGGTCGGTGCACACCGCCCTGATGGGCGATCTGATCGCGGCCGCGGCGGCGGAGAACGGCTGGGCGGGGGTGGTGATTCACGGGGCGGTCCGCGACGTCGCCGCGCTGGCCGCGCTGCCGATCGGCATCAAGGCCCTCGGCACCAACCCGCGCAAGAGCGCGAAGAGCGGCGCCGGCGAGCGGGACGTGCCGGTGACGTTCGGAAACTGCGTCTTCTTCCCAGGGTCCGAGGTGCACAGCGACGACGACGGCGTCGTCGTCCTGCCGGTGGACGCGCGGCAGTAGCCCTCCGGCCAGGGCCAGCGAGGTCGGTGGAGGGCCGCCGGGACGCCGGCGGCCCTCCACCAGCTCACAGCCCCTGGCTCAGGCGGTAGTAGGCCTGGTTCCACCGCAGCTCCCGCTGGAAGTCCCGAACGGTGGTGCTCTCGTCGATGACGACCAGTTCGGTCTTCGCGATCTCGGCGAAGTCGCGGAACACGTCGAGGCCCACGGCCGTCGTCATCACGGTGTGGTGGGCGGCACCGGCGACGAGCCAGCACGCGGTCGAGGTCGCGAAGTCGGGCATCGGCCGCCACACGGCCCGGCCGACGGGGAGCCTCGGCAGGTCGGGCGCCTCAACGTTCTCGACGACGTTCGCGACGAGCCGGAAGCGGTCCCGGATGTCGCTCATCGCGACGACGAGGGCCGGACCGGGATCCGCCGTGAAGACCAGCCGGACCGGGTCCTCCCTGCCGCCGATGCCCAGCGGGTGGATCTCCAGGCGTGCCTTCGACGTCGTGAGCGAGGGCGAGACCTCCAGCATGTGAGCGCCGAGGATGCGCTCCGAGCCGGGCACCAGATCGTAGGTGTAGTCCTCCATGAGGCTCGCGCCGCCGGGAAGACCGGCGCCCATCACGTTGGCGACGCGGACCAGGATCGCGGTCTTCCAGTCGCCTTCCGCGCCGAAGCCGTAGCCGTCGGCCATCAGCCGCTGCACCGCGAGGCCCGGTAGCTGCTTCAGCGCGCCGAGGTCCTCGAAACTCGTGGTGAACGCCCCGAAGCCGCCCTCCTCGAGAAACGAGCGCAGGCCCAGTTCGATCGCGGCGCCGTTGCGCAGCGAAGCGTGCCGTTCGCCGCCGGCGCGCAGCTCGGGAACGACGTCGTACAACTCCTCGTACTCCGCGACGAGAGCGTCGACGTCGGCGTCGGCCACCGCGGCCACGGCATCGGCCAGCTCGTTGACACCCCACGTGTTGACCTGCACGCCGAACCGCAGCTCGGCCTCCACCTTGTCGCCCTCGGTGACGGCGACGTAGCGCATGTTGTCGCCGAAGCGGGCGAGCTTGAGGCTGCGGACCGCCGCCCAACCGGCGGCCGCGCGCTGCCAGTCCTCGACCTGCCGGATGACCTGCGGGTTCGACACGTGGCCGACCACCGTCTTGCGCGCGACGCCGAGGCGCGTCTGGATGTACCCGAACTCGCGATCGCCGTGCGCGGCCTGGTTCAGGTTCATGAAGTCGAAGTCGATGTCGGCCCACGGAAGCTCGACGTTCGCCTGGGTGTGCAGGTGCAGCAACGGCTTCTGCAGCGCGTCCAGGCCGCCGATCCACATCTTCGCGGGGCTGAACGTGTGCATCCACGCGATGACGCCGATGACGTTCTCGGCGGCGTTGACCTCGAGGGCGAGGCGTCGGATGGCGTCGGGGTTCTTGAGGACGGGCTTCCAGACGACCCGGACCGGCACACCGGCGCCGAGCTCCTCGGCGATCGCCCGGGACTGCTCGGCGACCTGGCGGAGGGTCTCCTCGCCGTACAGGTCCTGGCTGCCGGTCAGGAACCACACCTCGTAGGGCTCGAAGGTGGTGGCGAGCGGGCTGCGGGTCATGCGTAGATCTCTTCCTGTGCGGGGGCGTGTGGGGCCGGGGGGACGCGGCGGGCGTCGTCGGCCTGTCCGTACACGTTCTGGTACCGGTCGTACAGGCGGTCGATCGCCTCCGGCGGTATCGGGATGAGCGTCCCCGCCTCGCGGGCGAGGTGCACCGTGCGCGCGACGTCCTCGACCATGACCGCGGCCTTCACGGCGTCCCTCGGCGTCGCGCCGATGGCGAACGGCCCGTGGTTCTGCATGAGTACGGCCCGCGAGCGGTGGCCCGTGAGGGTCTCGACGATGCCGCGGCCGATCGAGTCGTCACCGATGATCGCGAACGGCCCGACCGGGACCGCCCCGCCGAACTCGTCCGCCATCCCGGTGATGACACAGGGGATCTCCTCGCCGCGCGCCGCCCACGCCGTGGCGTACGTGGAGTGCGTGTGCACGACGCCGCCCACGTCGGGCATGTGGCGGTACACGTAGGCGTGCGCGGCGGTGTCGCTCGAGGGCGCCCGCTCACTGCCGGGGGTGTCCGGGACGACCGTGCCGGCCAGGTCACAGAGGATCATGTTCTCGGGTGCCAGTTCGTCGTAGGAGACCCCGGACGGCTTGATGACGAACAGGTCGGCGCCCGGCACCCGGCCCGACACGTTGCCGGACGTCCAGACGACGAGCCCGTACCGGGTCAGCTCACCGTGCAGGCGCGCCACGTCCACCCGGACGGCATCGATCGCCGACTGCACGTCGTCGCTGAACAACCCACTCATGCCCTGACTCCCTCGACGAGTTCGGGGGCGGTCTCCGCCGCCCGGTTGGCGTTGCGCAGCGCGGCGCGACGGAGGGCGCGCAGCCGTTTCATGCCCCCGTTCGCGCCCCGACCGAAGTAGTCGTGCAGCGTGCGGTACTCGGCGTACAGCTGGTCGTAGACCGCGGCGTCCGCCTCGTTCGGGAGGTAGACCGAGCGGTGGACCGCGCCCATCGCGGCGGCGGCGGCCCGGATGTCGGCGTACGCGCCGGCGGCGACGGCCGCGTGGATGGCCGACCCGAGCGCGGGGCCCTGCTCGCTCGCGATCACCGAGATCGGCAGCCGCAGCACGTCCGCGTACGTCTGCATCAGCTGCGGGTTCTTGAGCAGCCCTCCGGCGACGATGAACTCCGTCACGGGCACCCCGGCGGCGGCGAACGTCTCGACGATCACGCGGGTGCCGAACGCGGTCGCCTCGAGCAGTGCCCGGTAGCCCTGTTCGGGGCGGGTCGCGAGGGTCTGGCCCACGATCACGCCGGACAGCTCGTGGTCGACGAGCACCGAGCGGTTGCCCGAGTGCCAGTCCAGTGCCACCAGACCGTGGGCGCCGGCGGGCTCGGCGTAGGCCAGTTCCGTCAGGTGCTGGTGGATGCTCCGGCCCGCGGCGGCGGCCTCGTCGTGCAGACGTGCCGGCACCTGGTTGTGCACGTACCAGGCGAAGATGTCGCCGACCCCGGACTGGCCGGCCTCGTAGCCGTACAGTCCGGCGACGATGCCCCCGTCGACGACACCGCACATGCCCGGGACCTCGGCGAGGCGGTCGTGGCTCATCACGTGGCACGTCGAGGTGCCCATGATCGCGACCAGCTGGCCTGGCTCGACGGCCTGCGCGGCCGGCGCGGTGACGTGCGCGTCGACATTGCCCACCGCTACCGCGATGCCCGCGGGCAGCCCGGTCCACGCCGCCGCTCGGGCGCTCAGGGTGCCCGCGACGTCCCCCAGCTGACCGATCTCGTGGGCGAGCTTGTCGTCGGCGAAGCCCGCGAAGTCGGGATTCAGCGCCGCGAGGAACTCCCGGCTCGGATATTCGCCGTTCTGGTAGATGCCCTTGTAGCCGGCCGTGCAGGCGTTGCGCACGTACCTGCCGGTGAGCTGCCAGACGATCCAGTCGGCCGCTTCGACCCAGTGCTCGGTCCGGGAGTAGAGCTCGGGGTCCTCCTCCAGCAACTGGAGTCCCTTCGCGAACTCCCACTCGCTCGAGATCAGGCCGCCGTAGCGCGCCAACCACGGCTCGCGCCGGTCACGCGCGAGGGCGTTGATGCGGTCCGCGTGCGGCTGGGCGGCGTGGTGCTTCCAGAGTTTGACGTAGGCGTGCGGTCGCGCGGCGAGCTCGGGCAGGTCACTCAGCGGGGTGCCGTCGGCGAGTGTCGGCACCATCGTGCACGCGGTGAAGTCCGTGCCGACGCCGATCACCTCGCCCGGGTCGATCCCCGCCGCCGCCACCGCGGCCGGGACCGCGTGCTTGAGGACCTCGACGTAGTCCTGCGGCGCCTGCAGCGCCCAGTCCGGGCCGAGCCGCACCGGTCCGGCGGCGGCCGGTGCGGCGGTGAGGACGTCGTCCATGACGCCGTGCTCGTACTCGTGGACGGCTGAGCCGAGCTCCGCCCCGTCCGAGACCCGGACGACGATCGCCCGGCCGGACAGGGTGCCGTAGTCGACGCCGATCACGTACCGCTCTTGACTACCGTTGTTGTTCACCCGGACACCTCCGTCAACACGCTGGCGAACCTGCACGATCGATACCGTCCCTACTGGCGTCTTCGTGCCGTCAGTGCCCGCTGCAGCAGCACGAAGACCAGCAGGATGCCGCCGGTGATGATGGTTGTGGCCTCGGGCCGGATCCCGCCGTCCCGGGTGATCAGCACGTTCATCAGTCCGAGGACCAGCGCCCCGACCACCGACCCGAGGACGAATCCCGCGCCGCCGGTCAGCAGCGTCCCGCCGATCACGACGGCCGCGATCGCGTCCAGCTCCCAGCCGATGCCCGTGATGTTCTGCGCGATACCCAACCGCGAGGTGTAGACGACCGCGGCCAGACCGGCGAAGGTGCCGCTGATCGCGTACGCCCAGAGCTTGGTGCGCACCACGGGCAGGCCCATGAGGGTGGCGGACTGCTCGGAGCCGCCGATGGCGTACACGGTGCGACCGGTCCGGGTCCGGTGGAGCACGAAGAAGCCGACGATGACGACGAGGACGGCGATCAGCACGCCGGGCGTGAGGACCAGGTCGTTGACCCGCTCACCGTCGATGATCTTGAACTTGGTGGCCAGCGATCTGATGGACGAGTCGTCGGCGAGCCGTTCGGGCGTGGTGCTCAGCGTCGACGCCAGCCCGCGGGCGAGGAACATCATCGCCAGCGTCGCGATGAAGGGCTGCACGTTGAAGTACTGGATCAGGACGCCGGACGCGACGCCGAAGAGCGTGCCGAACCCGATCATCAGCAGCATCACCACCCACGGGTTCCACCCGGCGTTGGCCAGCAGCAGCCCGGCGACGCTGGAGAACGCGATCACGGCGCCGACGGACAGGTCGATTCCGCCGGTCAGGATCACGAACGTCATCCCCACCGCGATGATCACGAGGTGGGCGTTGTTGATGAGCAGGTTCGACAGGGTGTTGTACTGCGTGATGCGGCCGTAGGCGAGTTCGCCGTAGACGATCATCGCAATGAAGATCACGACCGCCGCGAGGGTCGGGAGGGCGGCGAGGTTCGTCCGCCAGGTCCGTACGGCGGCATCCCGCAACCGGGGGATCGGTGACTTCGACGGTGTCCCGGAAGGACCGCCGGGAAGAGCGGTGATGGTCATACGGTCACGCTCGCTCTCGGCGCCTCGGCGCCTGGTACGCGGGCATCCGGTACGCGTCGCTGTCTGAACAGGCCGCGTACCCGCTCCGACTGAAGCAGGCACAGGACGATGATGACGGCGGCCTTGAAGGCCGGCGTCGCGGACGAGGAGACGCCGAGGAACACGATCGTCTTGTCCAGCGTCGCGATCAGCAGGGCACCGACGACCGCGCCGCCGAGGGAGAACTTGCCACCGGCGAGAGAGGTGCCGCCGATCACCACGGCGAGGATCGCGTCCAGCTCCAGCTGGTATCCGGTCCGGGAGACGTCGACGGTCATCACGCTCGCGGTCGCGAAGACGCCGGCGATGCCGGCCAGCACGGCACTGAGCGTGTAGACCGTGATGAGCAGGCCGCGGGGTTTGATCCCCGCCATCCGGCTGGCCTTCGGGTTGATACCGATGGCCTCGATCATCAGACCCAGCGCGCTGCGACGGACGACGAGCGCAACGATCACCACCACCACGACGGCGAGCAGCACCACGACCGGCAGCCCGATCACGTATCCGTTCGCGATCCACCGGAACGGCTCGTTCGCGGCGGCGGTGTTCTGCCCTGACGTGATCACCTTCGCCAGTCCGCGGCCGGCGAGCATCATGACCAGCGTGGAGATGAACGGCTGAAGCCCGACGACCGAGACCAGCAGGCCGTTGACGACGCCCAGCAGCGCGCTGACCGCCAGGGCCAGCCCCAGCGCGCCGAGCGCGACCCCGCCGGAGGCGCCGTCACCGCTCGCCTTGATGAACTCCATGGAGACCGCGCCGGCGACGACCATGAGGGAGCCGACCGACAGGTCGATCCCGCCGGTCGCCACGACCAGCGACATGCCGACCGCGATCATCAGGATCGGCGCCGACGCCCGGAGGATGTCGACGAGGTTGCCCACCAGGTTGCCGTTCAACGAATTGACCGACACCGCGAGGAAAGCCGGGTCCTTGACCACGTTCACCAGCAGGAGCAGGACGATCGCGATGATGCCCCAGAAGTACTGCCGGCGGATCAGGCCCCGCACCGCCACGCCGGTCCGCCGCTCTGTCGTACTCACGCGGTGCCGTCCTTTTCGTCGGGATCAATGATGGCGCTGTCGAGCGCGGCTTCCTCGCCGTGTGCGGCGATGATCGCGACGACCTCCTCGGCCGTGACGTCAGGCCCGTTGACGATTTCGCCGATCTTGCGGTGGTCCTTCAGGACGACGATGCGCTCACTGAGCCGCACCACCTCCTCGAGCTCCGAGGAGATGAACACGACGGCGACGCCGCGTCCGGCGAGCTCGGCGACGCTCTCCTGGACCTCGGCCTTGGCGCCCACATCGATCCCCCGCGTCGGCTCGTCGAGGATCAGCAGTTGCGGGTCGGTGGCGAGCCAACGGCCGAGCAGCACCTTCTGTTGGTTGCCCCCGGAGAGGTTCTTGATCGGCAGCTCCGGATCGGCGGGGCGCACGTTCAGCGCCGACATGTACCTGCCGACGATGGCGTCCTGCTCGCGGCGCGACAGCGGCCGCGCCCAGCCCCGCTTGGCCTGAACGGCCAGGACGAGGTTCTCGCGGACCGTGAGATCGCCGACGATGCCCTCCTCGCGGCGGTCCTCCGTGGAGTAGGCGATGCGGTGTCCGAGTCCGTCGACCGGGTTGTGCAGCGCCGACCTCTCCCCGTCGATCTCCACCTCGCCGCTGTCCGCGCGGTCAGCCCCGTAGAGCAGGCGGGCGAGTTCGGTGCGACCCGAGCCGAGCAGCCCCGCGAAGCCGACGATCTCACCACGATGGAGGTCCAGGTCGGTGGGCTCGATCGAACCCGCCCGGCCGATCCCGGTCGCCTTCACGAGTGGGACGACGGTACGGTCGCGATCTTCGGTCTCCCGGTTGGATCCCAGCGACTTCAGCGCGTCGAGATCCTTGCCGATCATCTTCGAGATGAGCGCGGCGCGGCCCAGCTCGCGGGTGACGTACTCCCCCTCGTACCTTCCGTTGCGCAGCACGGTGAGGCGGTCGCTGATGGCGTACACCTGGTCGAGGAAGTGCGACACGAAGAGGATCGCCACGCCCTGGTCACGCAACCGGCGCATCACCCGGAAGAGTCCGTCGACCTCGTTCGCGTCGAGGCTCGACGTGGGCTCGTCGAGGACGAGCACCTTGGAATCCGTGACCATCGCCCGGCTGATCGCCACCAACTGCTGCAGGGCCAGCGAGATGCTGGCCAGCGGGCGGCGCGGGTCGAGATGCCCGAGCCCCAGCTTGGCGAGCGCCTCGGTGGCCGCCCTGTTGGTGGCCCGCCAGTTCACCCCGAACCGCCCGCGTACCTCGTGTCCGAGCATGACGTTCTCACCGATCGTCAGGTTCGCACAGAGGTTCACCTCCTGGTAGACGGTGGAGATGCCGGCCGCCTGGGCCTCGGCGGTGCCGTGCAGGTTCCGCTGCTCGCCCGCGATCAGGATGGATCCGGAGTCGATCCGGTAGACCCCCGTCAGCGCCTTGATGAGGGTGGACTTGCCGGCTCCGTTCTCGCCCATCAGGGCGTGCACCTCACCCGGGAGGAGTCGGAAGTCGACGTTGTCGAGCGCCTTCACGCCGGGGAACGCGATCGAGATCCCGCGCATCTCGACAATCGGCAGTGATCCTGTCATTCCCTTACCTCGCAACCGCCGCCTGCAACCACCACGACCGACTCTCAGTAGTGGGGGTGCTGGAGCCTTCCCTGCGGAAGGCGCCAGCACCGCCGATCCGTGTCCGGGTCGACCGGGCCTGCGCCCGGAGCTAGAACTTCCGTTCGGGGAGGACCTTCGTGGCCGCCTCCGGCGAGTTGAACGTCAGGCTCGGCACGACGATGTACGACTCGACCTTCTCCCCCTTGAGCACCTTGTTCACGACGTCCAGGGCGGTCTCGCCGAACAGCGGGTTGTACTCCGCGACGAAGCTGAGCTTTCCGTCCGCCAGCGCCTGGAGGGCGTTGCGGGTGCCGTCGATCGTGGCGATCTTGACGTCCTTACCGGGCACCAGACCGGCCTCCTCGGCGGCGAGGACGGCGCCGAGACCCATCTCGTCGTTCTGCGCGAAGACGAGCTGCACCTTGTTGTTGTTCGACTTGAGCACCGTCTCGAAGACGCTCTTCGCCTCTTCCGTCGACCAGTTGGCCGTCTGCGCGCCGAGCTTCTTGAACTCCGGCTTCGCGCCGATCGTGTCGTTCCAGCCACGGTTGCGCTCGTTGACCACCGAGACGCCCGCCGGGCCCTCAAGCACGAAGTAGTTCGCGCCCTGGGGGAAGGTCTCGACCGCCCAGCTGGCGACCGAGCTGCTGACCTTGAGGTTGTCCGGCGCGATGCGCGTGGCGTACAGGTCGGTGGCGTCGGGCTCGATGCCGCGGTCGATCAGGATGACCGGGATCTCGGCCTCCTGGGCGCGCTTGAGCGAGTCCTCCCAGCCCGAGCCCTCGGTCGCGGACAGCAGGATGACGTCCACACCTTCGTCCACGAAGGAGGTGAAGGCATCGATCTGCGACTTCTGGTCCAGGTTCGTGGCCGGGGCGTACTTCAACTCGAAGCCCGCCTCCTTGGTGAACGTCTCCTGCATGTTGGCCTCGTTGGCCTGGCGCCACGCGCCCTCGGGTCCGACGGCCACGAAGCCGATCGTGGTCACGCCGTCGTCACCGCCGGCGTCGTCACCGCCGCCGGAGCAGGCCGCCAGGCCCACTGCCAGGACTCCCGCGCTGGCGACGCTCAGCAGCCGACGGAAAAGCTTGGTTCTCGTCATCTGGTCTCCTCCTCAAGATCCGCCCGACGCAGTCCTGAGTCGGGTGGCAGTTATGTCCTGCTGGTTACGTCGAGGGTGTTAAGGAGCGGTCAGATGTTATCGCTAACACTCATGGGCCACAACCCGTCCGTCGGCACTCGACTCAGACCGACTCGGTGGAAACGTCCAGACGGCGGGCCTGCCCCGGCGGCGGCCTCAGGCAACACCGCTCTGGGCGATCGGGAGCGCGGCAGGGGCGCCCCTCGTCGCGCCGAGTCGCGACGAGCACGTGCCACCTCGCGTCGTGTCCATGGAAGGCCCGGCACGCCATCCCCGGCGGTGAAAGGAACGGCGCGCCAAAGGCGACGTCGGCTCCACCCGCCACACACCTCTGACGGAGGACCTGCCGTCCCCACACTCATGCGACACTGCGGCGTGCCACGGACCGCCGCGGGTGGCTGCTCCCCGTCTCGCCAGGAACGCCGCCGCCGTAGACACCGCGAGCTGGAAAGCCCGGGCAAGGAATCGAACAGGCGCCCGTGTTAGCGCTACCAGAAGAGCTTGCCGACGTTCTTGCCCCACCACTGCCTGCGGCGTACTCTCCGCCCGGACCGTCGCATCGTTCGGCTCCCCCACACCGCGTCGCCGAGCACCGTGCCGGTTCCCACCGAAGCTCGATAAGCCGGCTTGGCTGCCGCCCTCGCTGCAACCCCCTGAGGCCGGAGAGCCAGCTAGATCACTACGACACCGCAGGTCCGCCAGGTGCGCGGTAAGGGTGCGAGCAGGGGCGGTCAAGACGCCGACCGCCGTGGTGAGGTCAAGCAGAGGCGGGGGCTACCCGTGGCCAGCCGGGACGTGAATGTGGCCCGCACCGTTCGGTGCGGGCCACGTCCCGTTCAGGTCGCCTCTACTCCGATCGCGGCAGGGGGGCCGGCCGGGGGCGGCGGCTAGAAGCCAGCGGACTCACACGCCCTGTCGTAGACGGGGTAGTCGTTCCCGACGCTGTCGTACCAGGTGCCGGACACCACAGTGCACCACTGCTGGTTGCCGGCCCAATTCTGGCCAACGGCGGTGTCGCTGATGTGCGGGGCCGCGTAGCCCGTCGAAGTCGAACCCCGGGAGGCGCCGTTTGCTGTGATCGTCACCGTGATCTCGGCATCGGCCCACGGGCTGCAGTAGATGTGGCCGGTCGCGTAGACACTCGGGCTCCTGTACCAGGGAACGTCCGCGACCGCGTAGCAAGAGGTTGCGGCGGCTGCCTGGCCGCTGACTTGCGCCTGGGCGGTGCCAGGTGCACTGACTATGGCGGCCACGGCCCCCACGGCGATGATGCCCGACGCGACTTTTTTGATCACTTACGGTCTCCTCTCGATCAACCTTCTGTGATCAGACGCTCCCAGGTGGCGGTGGAAGCGCCGTGGAAGGAGTGGGGACACCGCCGCCGAACGGCTGGTGCCCGCGGCGGCCGGCAAAGTATGTGGTACGCGGTGAACGCTCTGCTTTCGTAGACTTCGCCGGTGCAGATGATCTCCACGCAGCCTGCCCCCATGTCCGCGGACGCCGTCGTCCTTCGGGAAGCCATCACGCGGGCACGAACCGGTCTGGTCGATCGGGAGGTGGTCGCCGAGGTCGTGGTGCTGTGCGCCGTCGCCGGTGAGCACCTGCTCGTCATCGGTGCACCGGGCACCGCCAAGTCCGAAGCCGTACGGCGAACCGCCGACCAGATCGGTGGCCGGTACTTCGAGTACCTGCTCGGACGGTTCACCGAGCCGAGTGAGATCTTCGGCCCGGTCGACCTGCGCCGGCTGCGTGAGGGGATGGTGGAGTTCGAGACCGCGGGCATGCTGCCCGAGGCGGAGGTGGCGTTCCTCGACGAGGTCTTCCTCGGTTCGACGGCGGTCCTCAACACCCTGTTGGGGATCTTGAATGAACGAGTGTTCCGGCGCGGATCGACTCTCCTGTCGTGCCCGCTGCGGGTCTGCGTCGGCGCCGCCAACAGCCTGCCCGACGATCCGGC
Source organism: Micromonospora sp. NPDC051006 (assembly GCF_044456245.1). Taxonomy (NCBI): domain Bacteria; kingdom Bacillati; phylum Actinomycetota; class Actinomycetes; order Micromonosporales; family Micromonosporaceae; genus Micromonospora; species Micromonospora sp. NPDC051006. The sequence continues at coordinate 62,968 of NZ_JBITFP010000004.1, read as the reverse complement.
TCTCGCCGCGTTCGCGGACCGGTTTCTGGCCCGCGTCTTCGTCACTGCCGTCCCGGACGCGCGACTCGACGAGCTGTTGGAGGTGGGGTGGAGCGCGGGTTCCCGGCCGTCCGACCCGACCGGATCACTGCTGCCAGCGTTGGATCGGCTGTCCGAGGCGGCTCGTGGGTGTGACCTCAAGGGAGTGCGCGGCCTGATGGGTACCGCGATCCGCCGGTTGCGTCAGGCGGGCGTACCACTCAGCGACCGGCGGGCGGTGCGTTCGCAGCGTCTGGTGGCCGCTGCGGCGGCACTGGACGGGCGCACCGCGGCGACCGCCGACGACCTGTGGGTGCTTCCGCTGATCGCGCCAACCCTCGACGCTCAGGCCTCGGCCCGGGAGGTGCTGTCCGACCTGGTGGCGCAGGCACGGAACGCCAGTCTCGTGTACGCGGCGGAGGAGTTCGCCCGGGGCCAGCAGGCCCGCGCGGGCCGACTGGTCGAGGCAGGCCGACGCCTGCTCGACGAGCTCGGCACCGGGCCGCTGACGCACGACGACCGGCTGCGCGTCGAAGCGACGCTGCGGGAGATCGACGCGGGGTTCGTCCTGGCCGATGCCCCACCGGCGCTGCAGGACATGCGCACCCTCCTGGTCGCCGCGATCCAGTCGTGAACGCACCCTCCTTGTCCCTGCGGTGGCGTCGGCGCGACGACCCGCTGCCCGCTGCGGCCGTGGCCGCGTCCGGTGCGGTGGTGGTCGAGTTGCGTACGGACACGCTGATGCGGGTGACCGCTGGAGCCCGCCTGCGCGCCTGCATCGGCCGGGAACAGAGCTGGCTGATCGTGCTCGGAGACCCGGCAGACCTGCCGTGGGCCGACGGAGCGGTCTACCTCGGGTGGGACGGTGGCGTGCTGGTGCCGACGCTCGCCCAGCCTTGGCCGTGCGCCGACCTGTTGCGCGAGCCGCTGTGCCGCCTCACCGACCAGCAGGCAGGACTGATCGCGTTGTTGCCCGGGCTGGTCCTGGCGGGTCCACTGCCTCAGGAGCCGGTCGATCCGGTACGGCTGGCGCCCTCATGACCGACCACCTGACCCTTCCGGCTGCGCTGGCCCCCTGGGCGCCAGCGCTGTCCGCTTTGACCAGCGACGTGGCACTTGCCATGGGCCCCCTGATACGACAGATCGACGATTTGCTCTCGAGGACGGAGGGCGGCTCGACGGAAGGCGACCAACCAGACGGATACGCCGGACTGGCCGTCCGCGGCACCATCGAGCGCCTGCTCCCGTCGCAGTTGCTGCTCATGCAGGAGCTACCGGACGAGTTCGTCCGCCGCGCCGCAGGCGGGGAGCTTTTGTACCTGGCGTCGGCCATGCAATCCGCCGCGTTGCGTGGCCGGGTGGCCGTGCTCGTCGACACCGGCCCGGGGCAACTGGGCGCTGCCCGGCTGGTCCAGCTCGCCGCGCTCGTCGTGCTGCATCGGCGGGCCGCCAGCCAGGGGCGGTCGTTGGTGGTCGGGGTGTTGAGTGACCGGCCGGGCAACTGGCGCGGTGGTGACCTGGGTGCACAGCTCGCCGGCTGGCTGGCCGCCCGCAGAGCTGCCGAGCCGACTCCGTCGAAAGTACGGGAGTGGAGGGAGCAGCTCGATGCGGCCGATCAGGCCTGGCTGCTGACCGGGCCGGAGCTGGCCAGCCACCTGCCGAACAGGAACAGGATGCTGGTGAGTGAAGAGCAGGAATGGGGTGTCGACGGAGCGACCACCGTACGGGTGGCCGTCGGTGATCGACACCTCGACCTCCCGCTGCCTCCCGTCGAGGTTGCGCTGCGGGTCCTGCGCGGCAGCGGCTTCCGCGACGCCTCCGTCGGTGTCAGCGCCGGCACCGGTCCGCTGCGCGCGCCGATGTTCCCGAGTGCCGCGCCGTACCTGATCGCCCGCGGCGACGGCCCGGCCGAGGTCGTCTCGGTCCGGGTGCCGACCGGGCGACCGCGACGACATCGGCTGCCCGGTCCGGTGTTGGCAGCGTCCTGGTTGGGTCGCCGGCTCGTGGTCCTGACCTGCGTCGACGAGACGCTGCGGGCGGTCGTGATCGGTAAGCCGTTGGGCCGACTGCAGGACCTCGCGATTCGGCTGGCCGCCGTCGGCATGTCGGTCAGCGATGTCGAGGCGGCCGCGGCAGGGGCGCTGTCACCACTCTTCTTTCAGAGTGGCGACCTGCTGTGCGAGCTTGGTGGCGGGTGGTGGCGGCTGTCTACGAGGGATAGTCACTCGCTGTCGTCCTACGCGGCGGTCGCCCCCGGTAGGCAGATGGACGGCCCACGCATGGCCTGGCGCGGCGACACCCAGATCGGCGTCTCGGGCCTGTCCGGCGAGGTGGGGATCCCCGCTGCTGCCCAGGTTGTCCTCGGTGCCGGGGCGAGGACGGCCTGGTCGCTGGACGGCACCACCTGGCGCGTCCATGCCGCGTCCGGCCTCGTCGGCGACGTGACGGTCACGGCGGAGACGAAGGTCATCGGAGTGGTCGACATCGACGGCCCGCAGCTGGTGACCGTGTCGAGCGGCGGACTGATCGTGCGCCTGGTGTCGCCGGCAAGGACCCGGACCCTCACTCGCTGGTCGGGTGGAATCGGTGAGCCGGCCGTGCACCCGAGCGAGCCATGGTTGGCCGTGCCACGCCCGGACGGGCTGATCGAGGTCGCCGATCTCGCCGCGAACCACCTCCTGCGCGCGGTCCGGAGTACCGGGTGAGCGCGTTCCGCGGCCGGCTCCCGGCTCGCGCCCTCGTGATCGAGGTATGCCTGGTCGGGGAGGCCGAGGCGCGCCGGCGTGTCGTCGAGACCTGGCAGCCCGGTGCCGCGCTGTTCGAACTGCCCGGCGGGGCGTGGCTGCTGGAGTTCGACCAGGCGGTCGAGGTACGCGCCGAACTGGCTCCGGGCCTCGTTCTCGTCGACAGTAGCGGCGTCCTGCACCCCAGCGGCACGCCCGTGGAAGGTGCCCGGGCCGGCGACGTGCTGATCCCGCACGCAGGCGCGACCACCCGGGTCAGCCGGGCCGAGCTGACCCTTGTCGACCGGAGTTCCTGGATCGACCTGACCGCCCTACAAATCGAGCCGCTCGCGGCACTGGACCGCCCGGTTGCCAGGGCGGCGACACCGCCGCCCTGGCAACCGCCCCCGACGGCACCGGACCTACGCGCGATGGCCGGTGTCGCGCCGCCGCCGCGGCGGACCCGCCGGCTACTGGCCGCGCCCACCCGACCCCGCCGGCGAAGCCGGCTTTCCGGTGAAGCCGTCGGGAAGATCGTCGCGGTCGGCGCGAGCATCCTCGTGTTCGGTATCGCCGCGCTCGTCGCGGCGCCGCTCCGGCTGCTGGTCGTCGGCGCCGGCGCGGGCCTGCTGTACGGCTTGAGTACGGTGCTCGCTTCGGGCACCGCCGCCTCGGCTGGCGGTGGCGCACCGCAGACCAGCCGCGGTACACGATCGGGCCGCTGGTGGAACTCGCTGCTCACCCGGCTCGTGCTGACCAGTCCCGCCGCCCGGCTCGCTGTCCGCGCGCAGCACCGCTACGTACGGCGGCTCAGCGCAGCATTCGAGCGTCGTGACTGGGACAAGGCCCTGCGTGAGGCGATCGCTGTGGGCGGTTCCGGCGGGCCCCTGACTCTTCGGCTTCCCCGACCACGCACCGGCGACCTGGTGCCGCACCCGCACATCGAGGGCGGGAGCGCCGTGCCGCTCGGCTTAGGAGCCGAGCAGCACCTGCGAACGCTCTACCGGCAGGCGGCCACAGAACTCGACCGCGCCGGGCGCGTCGAGGAGTCCGCGTTCATCCTCGCGGACCTGCTCGGCCTGCCGGCCGAGGCGGTCGGGCTGCTGGAGCGACACCGCAGGTACCGGCTCGCCGCCACGCTTGCCGAGGGACGTGAACTCGATCCAGACCTGGCGGTGAGGCTGTGGTGGCGGGCCGGCGATCGGGACCGCGCGCTGCAGGTGGCGCGGGCCCGGGGCGCATTCGCCGGAGCCGTGGAGCGGCTGGCCCGGGTCGACGTCGCGGCGGCCCGGCAGTTGCGTGCCGAATGGGTACGCGCACGGCAGGCCGCCGACGATCATGTCGGTGCCGTCGACGCGGCCTGGTCCGACGACGAGCTGCGCCCACTCGTGGTGACGAACCTCCAGGCCGGCATGGCGCTCGGCGGCCACACCGCGGGGTATCTGTTCGCGCACCTCGTCGCCTGGCGCCCGACCACCGACGCCATGACCACCGCGATCGCGCTGCTCGACAGTCGTGACCAGGAGTTGGCGCCGGCCCAGCGCGGCTTCGTCTCGGCGCTGGCCGAGCTGCGCTGCGCCGACACCGCACAGGACCGCCGACTCTGCACCGCCGCGCTCCGACTCCTGGTCCGCGACGCAGCCGGTGATCCCGGCGGAGATGCCGGCGAACGCCGGCGGGTCGACAGGAGGCTGCGGGACCGGGCAGACCGGCTGGCCGCCGCCGACCTGCCACCGCCGCCGGGTGGGCGGGCGCCCGCACGGGGCGCCCCGGTCGACATCACAGTGCTCGGCGAGTCGGGACAACTGCCGATCCATGACGCGGTCATGCTGTCCGGCCGCACCATCCTGACCGCGCACGGCGAGTTCGGCGTACGCCTGATCGGCCTCGATGGCCGGACCCGCGCCAGCTGGGACGCGCCCGCACACCAGCTTGTCGTCGCCGACCACGGCGCCAACGTCCTGCTCGTCGCGCGACGCGGTCCCTCCTGCGAAATCCGCGGCCTGGACCTGAGCGCACGCCGGCTCCGGCCGCCCGTAGCCATCACCGCGCACCACGTGCTGCCCAGCTACGACGGTGCGCTACTCACCGTGGTCGACGACGATGGCATCGCTTTCGTCGACCTGACCGCCGACACTCCCCGCATCACCTGGCGCGAACTCGACCCCACCATCACGGTGCTGGACATCGCCCGGAGCCCGACCAGCCTCGCCGCTCTGGTCCGGGTCACCCACCAACCGGGCTTCGGAGCGGCCAGCACCGAGGTGTGGCGCTGGGACCTGCCCTCGCTCATGCTGCGGACCCGCCTGCCAGTCGATCTCGACGGCCTCGCCAGCGTCGCGGTGCTCGCGTCCTCGACGCTGATGACGACCAGCCACGACGAGCACACCGACACCTACCACGTCACCGGGCACGGTGCGGCCGCCCGGACTGTGGATACGAAGCCGACGCTACTGGCCGGCGGCAGTACTTCCGCCCTGCGCCTCGACCGCCCGGACGGCACCACTGTGGAGATCGCCGACGATAACCTCCGCGTCGTGTTTCCGCCCGCCGTCGGCGCCATCGGCATTCGGCGCCACGCTGACACCCTCACGGTATGGGAGCAGAACGGTCGGCTGGTCGTCATCGACCTCACGCTCCGCCAGGCGGTCACTCGCCAGCGGACGCGCCTCTAGGACGGGCCCGTGCGTGTTCGGCTCCGGCCACTTCGCTGAGGGACAGATGGCGGGCCGGCGCGCCGGGGCGGCGCCGCCACCAGAGCCGCGGTCAGCGGCGGGCCGGACCAGCCACGCTCTGCCGCTCGATGAGGGTCGGCGCGATGGAGTGGCGCAGTGCGGTCACGCCGCCCGACTCGATCTGGGTCAGCAGCATGTCCAGACTCGCCTGAGCCACCGCGGCGAAGTCCGGCTGCACGGTGGTCAGCGGCGGGATGAAGTACGAGGCCTCCGGCACGTCGTCGAAACCGACCACGCTGATGTCGTCCGGCACCCGCCGGCCGTGTTCGTGCAGCGCGCGCAGCACACCGAGGGCGAGGTGGTCGTTGGCGGCGAAGACCGCGGTGACCTCCGGCATCCGGGCGAGCAACTGTCCACACCGGTAGCCGGCCGCCGCGGACCAGTCTGCCGGCATCAACGGCGGCAGCTCCGCACCCGCGGCCTGCAACGCCTCCCGCCAGCCCTCGATCCGCCCTGCGCTGTCGAACCAGCCCGGCGGCCCGGACACGTGCCAGACCGTGCGGTGCCCGGCGTCGAGCAGGTGCTGGGTGGCGGCCCGAGCACCGGCGACCTGGTCGACCGTCACCAGGGGCACCGGTCGCCGCGGGTCACCGTCGATGGTCACCAGCGGAACGTCCTTGGGCAGACGCTCCAGCGCCTCGCCGGCCGATTCGACCGGCGCGATCACCACGATGCCGGCGACCCGGTGCGCCAGGTGCCGCTCCACCGCCGCGGAGATGGACTCGTGGTCCAGGTCGCGCACGCTGCCCACGCTGACGGCGAAGCCCGTCTCGGCCGCCGCCTGTTCAAGCGCGGCGAGCAGTGACGCCGGGCCGTAGAGGGTGGTGTTCTGTGCGACCACGCCGATCACCTGCGACCGGCCGGTGACCAGTGCCCGGGCCGCGCGGTTGGGCCGGTAGCCCAGTTCGGCGATCGCCGCCTGCACGCGCAGGCGGGTCTGCTCGCGCACGTTGGGATGCCCGTTGAGCACCCGGGAAACCGTCTGGTGGGAGACGCCAGCGAGGCGGGCCACGTCCGTCATCGCCGGACCGCGCATGGTCATGTCGCTCTCCCCGCCTGCCTGCTGGAACCGTGGCCAGCCGGTGTTCACCGAATCGAACCGGAGTTTCCGGTGCTCTGTCGCGGACGGCACCCGGATGTTGTTTCCGCCTGCCGCCGCCAGATCGCCGAGTCTACGCCAGTTGCCGCGCTTACCGCGGCATGGCGGGGTCACCCCGGTGAAGCATGTCGAGATTCTCATGGATTCGTAGGGGTGACATTCTTGCCCCTTTCCGCTGGCGCTGCCGGACGCGACTGCCCGTCTTTGTCGGACCGATTAACCGAACGACCTGTTCCGGACCCGGACCGGACAGGTAACAGGCCTGTTGCGGGCGCTTTACGGCCGGTGGCAGGCCGCCACCGACAACCGCCCCGGCGGTGCGGGTGCGGCGTCGCCCGCACCGGCGCACCAGCGCCGACCTGCGGTCCGCGCACCGCAAGGCGGCTGCGGCCACCGGTTGCGCGAGCGCGTCGAGCCGACCATTTTCCCGTCACCGTTCCGACGTTGCCGTTCGAACCGCAGCACACTTACCCACGCTTGCCAGGCCCTGCGCGACGGGGATTGGAGAAACAAATCGGCGTCCCGCGAAATCGCCGGGGGTCTTGCCGACCCGACGTCGCCCACCGGAGTGGCCGCGATACCGTCGGTGGGCCGATTGCGGCCGCTCCAATCGTCGAACTTCGCAGCCAACCCGAATGCGTACCGCCCTGACCGACAAACACGGGATCGTATCCGCCGGTCAGGACGCCACCGGAGCCGGCGTCAGCACGGCGACACCGCGATTCGCCCCTGCTCCGCCCAGCCGCGGCCCGGTCGACTCGACCGGGCCGCGGCGTTCGTCGGTGTGCTGGGCGACGGGGCGTCGCCTACGGGGCGAGCTCCTTGTTCGATCGGGCGGCGTGCGTGGCGACGAGGTCCCGCTCCTCCTCGGTGAAGATCCCCGCCCGGCGGAACTCCGCCGCCACGCGGTTGACGGTCGACACGAACTGGCCGTGATTCTTGAAGGGCGCCTCGTCCCAGACCAGGTCGAGGAAGGTCGGGCCGTCGTCGCCGGGCGACGTGATGCCCGCCACCGGTACGTCGTAGTTCGGCAGGTTGTCGTCGCGCTTGCGGTTGGGCACACCGGTGTCGACCGATCCGAACACCACTGTCGGCTCGACCCGACGGAAGTACGACGAGGCGGCCTGCGTGTCACTGATGTAGTACGGCCGCAGATTGAAGCCGTGCGTGGTGAAGAGCGGGTCACCCGCAGCCGTGGTGCTCGCGTAGGTGATCGCCGAGCGACCATAGTCTCCGTCCCGCTTCAGATGGCGGTACAGGGACAGTTCACGGTAGCTACCACCCCCCGGGTTCCCCAGGATCTGCATGAGCAGGGGACCCCAGAAGATCGACTGCGTGTCGGGGCGGTCCAGCGCCCGCTCGATCCGGATGCTGAACGGCATCCGGATCTCGATGGTGTCGCCGGGCTTCCAGGTGCGGCTCAACGTCAGGTAGCTGCCAGGCTTGGCGGTGGTCTTCTGGTGGACCCCGTTGATCGTGACAAAGAAGCCCCGCTGCACCCAGCTCGGCACCCGCAGCTTGATGTCGAGCCGGCCGCGGCCGTTCACGGTCAGCTTGGTGTGGTCCTCCCGCGGGTAATTCGTCTCTTGGGTGATGACGAAGCCCTTCTGGGCCCAGGTCAGCGTCGACGCCGCGTACAGGTTGACCCACAGCGTCCTGCCGTCGGCCGACTTGAAGTAGATCGTCTCCTGGTACTTGGTGTGGTTTTCCAGCCCCGTCCCGCCGCAGCAGGTCCCGGTGTTGCCGTAGCTACGGGTGACGCCCGGGGTCAACGGCTGGAAGTAGGTGACCTGGGGGTTGCTGACGCTCGTCGTGTCGGCCCGCGAGCCCACGATCTGGTTGAGCAGCCCCCGCTCGTAGTGGTCCATGTACGCCGGGTCGTGCTCGTGGAGGAACAGATTGCGGGCCAGCTTGAGCAGGTTGTACGCGCTGCAGGTCTCCGCACCGCCCTGGGCGATCGAGTTCGCGATGTTGTCCCGGTTCTGGAACAACTCGGTGTTGTTGTTGGAGCCGGGGAAGTTGCCGCCCAGACCACCGTGCGCGTACCTGCGGTGCGGGACGAGCATTCCGTAGAAGTTCTTGGCGGCCTGGAAGTACTCGGGGTCCCCGCTGTGCTCGTAGACGCGCATGTACCCGACGAACTGCGGTATGTGCTGGTTCACGTGCAGCCGATCCGGGCGGCGCCGGCCGGGGCGGGTGGCCGGGGTGGTGACCAGGATGTCCCGGTTCTCGACGCAGGCGTCGAAGAGCGACTCCCGGTTGTCGAAGCACTTGGCGGTGTCCAGGTGCTTCGCGTCGCCGGTGAGCGCGTAGATCTCGGGGAACACCTCGTTCGCGCCGCCGGACTCGCCGGCGATGTAGAGGTCCCACATGTAGTTCAGGTTGTCCCGGGTGATCGGACCCGTGTACTGGGGGTGGTTCTTGTCCCCGACGGTCAGCGCGAGGTGCGCCCAGTTGGCCATCTTGACGACCACGTCGAGGGCCTTCTGGTTGTCGGTGTGGTAGTACGCGTCGAGCAGACCGCGCATGATCTTGTGCTGCGTGTACCACGGCGCCCACGTGTTGGTGGCCGCGTTGCCGCCGTACACGGCCCACCGCGGCGGACCGAGCCGCAGTACCGTGTCCTCGGGCAGCGCGCCCAGATAGCCGGGGTGGGTCGGCACCCAGTCGGCGGGCCCGCTGCTCTGGCTCGCCACGATGCCGCCGTCCCGCCCGTTGGGCGAGGCGTCCTTGATCGCGGTACCGCCCTCCTCCTCGAACCGGTACCAGGCGATCGATCCGCCGGCGGTGCTCCCGGTCGGCGAGTCCTGCATCGACTGGACCTCCGCCGGGCTCAGGGCCCGGTCGAAGATGTGGAACTCGTCGATGGTCGCGTCCAGGAACGCGTCGCCGTACTGCGACCGCCCAATCCACCGGTTTCCGGGGTTCCCGAGATGGGACGGGTTGAGGGTCATGTTCGTGTTCTGGCCGGCCTGCTGACCGTTGACGTACAGCGTGCCGGTGTTCTGGGTGAGCGTCACGGCCAGGTGCACCCACTGGTTGGTCGGCAGGGCCGCGTTGCCGTCGATCCGCTGTTCCCCACCGCCGCCGCTGACCGTGATCGCGAACCGAGGCACGTTGCCGGTGACGCCGGCACGCGGGGTCAGGAACATGTTGACGGTGGTGTTCTGACCGAAGTCGAACAGCCGACTCCAGCTCTGGGTGGCGCCGAGATTCACCCAGGTGGCGATGGTGAAGTCGGCGAGCTGGCTGATCGCCTCCTGAGGAAGGGTGACGTGCTGCGCCCGGCTGGGGCCGTTCAGCCGGAGGGCGTTGCCGAAGCGGCCCGGCACCCGACCGATCTCCGGCTCCTCCGGATCTTCACCGCCCGGGCCGCCGTTGCCCATCCGCGCGGTGATCGCGGCCTGGCACGCCGCGAGCTCGTCGACCATCCAGTCGAGCTTGGTCTTGAAGATCGGCTCGCCAAGGTCGGCATAGCCCTGGGCCAGGGCCGTCATGTAGTGCCCGGCCCAGTGACCGCTGAGCAGTCCGCCGTCCTCCCAGCCGCCGGGCACGGCGACACCCGGTGGGTTCGGCCGACCGGCCTGGTTGTTGAACAGCACCAGGAAGCGCCGCTCGTCGAACTGGCGGAGGTAGTCCTTCGTGCGGTCGCGCTTCTCCTGGAGCAGGCCGTTGCCCAGGTTCACGTCGCGTAGCTGGAAAGGCCGGACCGGTGCGGTGCCGCCGGGGCCGGGTTCGGGCGGGGTCGCGGGCAGCGGGGCCGGGCCGGCTGCGGCCTCGGTGGCCGTCGCCGCCTCGGTGGCCGTCGCCGCCTCGGCGGCTGCCGCCGGGAGCGCGCCCGCGCCGACCGCGGCGGCCACGCCGATCGCCGATGCCTGAAGAACGTGGCGCCGGCTGACAGGGACCTTCTCGGGTTCAACCACTGTGGATCATCCTTCCCAGGTAGCTAGGGACTGACCGCTCGGCCGTTTCCCGCACGGAACCGTTGTGCTTGGCCCACCGACGTCGACGCACTCAGCGGCCGCGGAAGGGGACTGGGTTGTCGGCGGCAGGTTTCGCGATCGCGCCGGGGATTGTGAGCGTTAACTCTATGGCCGCCGACCCGCACTGACAAGGACTTGAACCTAGTTGACATCTCTGCGAAACAGTCCTATGTTAGCGCTCACCCAACTGCCCTTCATGGAGGCTACGTGGCCGCCGAGTTCGGCGTCTCGGAGTTGTGGGACCCCGCGGTACGCCGTGACCCGCACCCGTTCTACGACCGGGTGCGAGCCGCCGGCCAACCCGTCCTTCAGGTCGACCCGGCGGGCACCAGGTTCTGGGTGATCGCCGGACATGCCGACGTGCTGCAAGCCCTGCGCCATCCGGCGATAGGGCACGAGATCCAACGGCACTGCCCCGGCGGTCGGCGACCTGCCCCGCACGAACTGTCCGAACTGGCGAGAATCGAGTCCCGGCAGCTCATCAGTCTCGATCCGCCGGACCACACCCGCCTGCGAGGGCTTGTCAGCGGCGGCTTCACGGCCCGCGCGGTGGCCCGGTTGGAGCCGTGGATCAGCCACCTCACCGATCAGCTGGTCGCGCGGGCGCGCCGGCTCGGACGCATCGACGGGATCGCCGACCTCGCCGACCCGGTGCCGGTCAACGTCATCGCGGAGCTGGTCGGCATTCCCGAGCAGGACCGGTCGCAGTTCCGCGCCTGGTCGGCGGAGATCGTGGCGGCCGGGAACGGAAGCTCGGCAGCCACGCTGGCGTTCGGGGCGTACCTCGACGAGCTGGCCGCCCGGCGGCGGGCCGTGCCCGCCGACGACCTGATCTCGGAACTGGTGACCATCGAGGACCGAGGCGACCAGCTCGATCGCGACGAGCTGGTGGCGCTCGTGCAGCTGCTGCTCGTCGCCGGCCAGGAGACGACCGTCGACCTGATCGGCAACGGCATCCGCCTCCTGCTCGCCCACCCCGAGCAGTGGCAGGCGCTGCGCGACGATCCGCGGCTGGCCGCGGCGGTGGTCGAGGAGACACTCCGGTTCCGGGGGCCGGTCGAGATCGTGCCACCGCGATTCGCCCTTCAGGACGTCGAGCTGGCCGGTGGCCGGATTCCCGCCTTCGACCGCGTGGCCCTGTCGTTGTGGGGCGCCAACCGGGACCCCGACGTGTTCGACCGGCCGCACGTGTTCGACATCCACCGCGCGGACGTTCGCAGGCACATCGCCTTCGGGCATGGGATCCACTTCTGCCTCGGGGCTCACCTGGCTCGGCTGGAGAGCCGAATCATGATCGAGCGCATCGCGGAACAGCTTCCCGACCTGCGTCTCGCGGTCGACCCCGCCGACCTCGACGGCTTCCGGCTCCACCACGATCAACTGCCACTGGAGGTGTAGCGGCGGGGCGTCCGGCGGCGTCACGACGCCGGTGGCGGGCCACCGATGAGCGTGGCCTCCCAGCCCTGCGCCCGGCCTTCCTCCCGGGCCTGCGCGAGCAGCCGCCCGAGCCGCCGGCGGCGCTGCCGGGCGAGGGCCCGCATTGCGAGGACGAGGACGGCGAGGAGTGCGGCGAGGGCCAGTTGCGGCCAGGGCACCGTCCAGACCGTCACGGTGCCCGAGGCCGGCCGGATGTCGACGGCACCCTGATCGCCGCCGAGGACGGCGGGGGTCACGTCGACCCTCGTCCGCAGCGGGCCCAACGCCCAGACGCCGGCGACGCGGTTGCCGACCTTCCGGCTACCGCCCGGCAGGAGTTCCTCACCCTTGGCCTCCGGGGCACTCTGCCTGCCCAGGCCGAACGGACCCGTGACCGTCACCCGCCCGCTGCCGGTCGCGGCCACGTTGCCGTCGTTCGTCGCGGTGTAGCTGATCTCGACCGCGCCGGCCGAGAAGGGGTTCCACGAGCGCCGGTAGCTGGCGGTGAGGTCGCTGATCGCCACGGCGGCCGTGGCCGTGCCGCTGGCCCGCATCATGACCCGGAAGCCGACCCGGCTCTCGACGGCGACCGTGCCCCCGGCGCTGGTGACCGTCGCCGCGATCCCGGCCGGGTGGTCCCCCGGTGTGGCGTCCGGGGGCGCGGTGATGGTGAACGGCACCACCTTCGTCTCTCCTGCGCCGACGGTGACCCTCTGCTGCACCTGGATCCAGGTGCCGCCGTCCACCGACTCCTGGTCGGACGAGAGCATGTTGAAGCGTCCCTTGTCGGTGAGGTAGCCGTCGGCCGCCTTCAGGGCGAAGACCACGCTGCCGCCGCTGAAGTTGCGTACGGCCAGGTGCTCCGTCATGACCTGACCCGGGTCGAGCGTGAGTTCGATCCACCGGCGGCCGTCCGGGCCGTGCCGGTCGGCCGGCTGGACCGACCAGGTGAGCTTCGGAGCGGCCGGCTGCGCCGGAGCGGCGGCGGGCGCGATCGGCACGGTGACGAGCAGCGCGGCCAGCACGGCGAGCAACCGCGGCAGGGTTCGGTTCATGGGGAGCCCTTCGACACGGGAGGCGCGGTGGGGGGCCGCGCGGCCCCCCACCCGTGCGCTACTCGAACAGGGACAGGGTCAACGTCGAGGTGTACTCGCCGGCGGCGACCTCCGCCGGGGTACGCAGGTACACGTCGGCGTTGACCGAGTACGAGTCACCGGCGACGGCCCCGGAGTCGAACGTCGAGACCAGCAGCTCCTGGTCGACCAGGCCCACGTTGTTGCCGGGCTGGGTCGGCTCGTCGAGGACGGTCACGACCTCCTCCCCCTCGGTGACCAGGCCGGTGTCGCCGCCGTCGAGCAGACGTGGCGCCCAGCCGAGATGCCCGGCGCTGATCGGCGCCTGGCCGGCGCTGCCGGCGAAATCGGTGGCACTACCCAGCACGGCCCACGCGGCGCCCGCCGGCACCTCCTCCTCGGTACGGGTGTCGGTGACGGTCACGGTCGGCAGGGTGCCGACGAACTGGCGTACCAGCAGCGTCGAGCCGTCCTCGGACAGCGCGACGGAGTCGCCGGCGATCGACATCGCCAGGACGCCCGGTTCCCTGATCTCCTCGATGTCGACCGTCACCCGTACGTCGGCGCTGTCGTCGGGATCGGCCAGGGCCGGCGCCTGCAGCGCCATCGTCCCGGCCAGGGCGGCACCGGCGGCACCCGCCGCGACCAGCCGCCTACGCTTGAACGTGTTCATGCGATGCTCCATCGTGATGTGTGGATGTCGGACAGGGTGGGTCAGCCGGCGCAGTCGACGCCGGGGTGTTCCTCGGTGAGGACAGTCGTCACGTCCTCGCCGTCGACGGTCCCGGTGGCCCGGACGGTCACCGAGCCCGCCGCGACCGAGACCGCCCGCGTGCCGAACGACTGGTAGGCGTTCGCGCCCGGCACGACGTCGGCGAAGGATCGCTGGCCGTACGCGGTCTCCAGGGCGATGTCCACCGGCGCGTCGTGGTCGTTACGCGCCTGCACGGCGACGTACGCCCTGCCGGCGAGGCACCGCGACTGGACGGTGACCGTGACCGGCAACTCGGGCTGGACACCCGGATCGTCGGCGAAGACCCGCCAGTCCGTGATCGCGACCGCGGAGTAGGTGGTGCCGTTGCCGTTGGCCCGGATCGTGGCTCGGACCCGGGGCGTGGTGACCGGGTCGAAGGTGACGGTGTTGAACGCGGTGGTGCTCGTGCCGTAGGCGCCGGCGCCGGTCACGTCCCGCCAGGCCGCGCCGGCCTCGTCCCAGTACTGCAGCACCCACCCGTCGGGCTCGGCGACGCCGTCGCCGGTGCCGCGGTTGGCGTCCCGCCAGAACTTCAACTCCGTTCCGGTGATCCGGACGGGACGCGCCCAGTCGTACTGGACCCACAGGGTCGCGGGGCGGTTGCCGGACCAGGTGCCCCAGAGCTGAGCCTGGCTCGGGTTCGACGGGTCGGTCCCGTCGTTGAGGGCGGTCAGGCTGTTCCAACCCGCCGTGTAGGAGGCGGTCGGGGTCGCGATGGGCGCGATGTTGCCGGTGAGCGGCCCGGACAGGTCCGCCGGGATGGTGACCGTCCTGGCGGTCTCCAGGTTTCCGGCCACGTCGAGCGCGCGGAACGACACGGTGTGCCGGTCCGGGTCCGGTGCCGCGATCGCACCGGCGTAGGCGGTCCACGGGCCCGACCCGATGGCGTACTCGATCCGGGCGACGCCGGAGGTCGCATCGCTCGCGGTCACCGTGACCGCCCGGGTGGAGCTGTTCACGGTGGCCGTGCTGACCGGCGCCGTGGCGTCGATGCGTACGGTGAGGTTCGCGGCCTCCGAGAGGTTGCCGGCCCGGTCGGTCGCGGTCGCCGTGACGCTGTGCTGGCCGTCCCCGGAGACGTTGACGTCGACGGAGCGGACGTCGGTCACGACGACCGGCTGGCCGTCGTCCACCCGCGACTCGATCCTCAGCCGGCCGCCACGGTCGTCGACGCCGGCGGCGCGCACCCGCACGGCGGACCGGAACCAGCCGGCGCTGCCCGCGCTGCCGCTGGGCGTGAGCGTCACCGTCGGCGGGGTCTCGTCGCCCTCGGTGTCGCCCGGCGAGATGACCGTCACCTGCGCGGAGACGCGACCTGCCGCGTAGCCGAGCACGGTGCCCCGGGTCGTGAACGTCCCCGGCGCCGCGACGTCCTCCGGTCGCACCGGGTCCCAGTAGACCGGCACGGGCAGCGTCTCCTCGCCGAACGACACGGCGGTGGTGTCGGGCAGCTCGGTCTCCCCCACCTCCACCGTCAGCCGCGGCTCGGCCACGGTCGTCGGCTGCGCGGCGAGGATCTTCCACTCCTCGACGGCCACCGCCGAGTAGGTGCTGCCGTTGGTCGACGCGTCGAACACCGCGCGAACCTGCGTGGTGGTCACCGGGTCGAAGCTCGTGTCCTGGAAGCCCTGGGTGCCGGTCGGGAAGCCGCTCGGGTTGGGCACGTCGGTCCACTGCCCGGCGCCGAGGTCCCAGTACTGCACGCGCCAGCGGGAGGGAGCGGCGACACCCACGCCGCTGCCCTGCGGATTGTCGTTCCAGAACTCGATCTGCGAACCGGAGATCCGCATCGGCTGGTCCCAGGTGTACTGCACCCACTGCTGGGGCGGGTTGTTGCCGGTCCAGGTCCCCCACATGTCCGGCGGCAGCGGGTTCGACCGGACGATCTCGTCGTTGAGCGCCTTCACCCAGTACTGGGTGGGCACCGGCTCGTTGGAGACGGTGACCTTCGCCGCCTGGGCGATGTTCGGCCGGGGGGTCATGTCCCGACCCTTGACCGGAGTCGGCGTGACGAGCTTCATCCGCGGCGGGGTCTGCGTGTCGTCCCACTCGACCGGGTCGATCGCCACCGACCGGCGGAAGTGGCCACCGCCTGCGGCGTCGGCGGTGTGGTACGCGATGTACCACTCGCCGTTGAACTCGAGGATGCCGGGATGGCTGGTCGTCGAGGAGACCGGCCGGAGCATGGTGCCCCGGTAGGTCCACGGCCCCTCCGGCGACGACGCCGTCGCGTACGCGATGCAGGCGTGGTAGTTCGCCGGGGTGCACTGCGACGTCGGGCCGGCGTTGTTCCCGGCGTAGGCCAGGTAGTAGGTGCCGTTGCGCTTGAAGATCCAGGCAGCCTCGAAGAAGCCGGTCAGCCCGGTGACGGTGCGCTGGGTGCCCACCGGGGTCTTCATGTCCGGTTGGAACTCCTGCAGGCGCAGTTGGCTGAAGGAGCCCCAGTAGACGAACACCCGCTGGTTCGGCGCCGTGCCCTCGATGAGGATCGTCGGGTCGATGTTGTGGATGTTGTTCGGGGTGGGCACGCGCTGGGAGATGATCGGGCCGCCGGCGTGGTCGGTCCACGGGCCGGTCGGGCTGTCCGAGACGGCCACGCCGATCGCGAACTTGTCGGACGCCGGGCTGTCCCGCTCGTTGATCGGGACGTACCAGTAGTAGCGCCCGTCCACGCCCCGGACCACCTGGCCGGCGTAGGCGCGGCCCGGCGTCGCCCAGGCGAAGACCTGCTCCGGGCGCATCAGGGACGGAAAGTGGGTCCACTCGCCGGCCTCGACGTCGGCGGTGCGGAACGCGCCCCACTCGTTCATGACGAAGTCGTTGGTGGAAGGCCCAGCCTGGTCGTGGCCGGTGTAGATGTAGAGCTGCTCCCGGCCGCTGTCGTTGCCGGGCGCGCCGGCCGGCACGACCACCGGCGCCGGGTCGGCCGAGTAGTAGCTGCCGTCGCCGAGGATCGGATTGACGGTGTTGGTGAAGGTGTACGAGTCGGCGGCGGAGGCGGGGGTGGCGGTCGCGAGCAGGCCGCCGGCGGCGAGCCCGACGGCCGCCGCGGCGGCGACCACCCTGCGGAACCGGTGCGACCACCGGGGAGTCGGTGGGGCGGCTGCGCGCCCCACTGTGCTGTTCACGGTGTCGATCTCCTCGCTGCTGGGGCGGGGTGGGGGGGGGGGGGGGGGGGGGGGGGGGGGGGGGGGGGGGGGCCGCGGGGCAAGAGGGCCGGGCGGGCCGCGGCCGGGGTAGGG
>NZ_JBITFP010000004.1:0-45915 GCF_044456245.1 Micromonospora sp. NPDC051006 | reverse complement strand
CCGGGGCCCCCCCGGGGGCGGGGGGGGGGGCGGGGCGCCCCCCCGGGGGGCGCGCGGGGGGGGGGGCGCCCGGGGGGGGGGGGGGGGGGGGGGGGGCGGGGGGGGGGGCCCCCCCACCAGTGAGGGTCAGCCGCAGCTGATGGCGCCGTACGGCGCCTCGATCTGTGTGGTCACCGGCTGGCCGTCGACCGTCCCGGTGGCCTTCACCGTCGCGGTGCCGGCCTGGACGGTCTTGGCTCGCGCGTTGAACGCCTGGTAGGCGGAGTTCCCCGCGGCGACGTCGGAGACCGTGCGCGACCCGTACGGCGTGATCAGCTCGATGGTGAGCGGGACGTCGTCGCCGTTGCGAGCGTTGACCGAGACGTAGGCGTTGGTCCCGATGCACTGGGTACGCGCCTGGACCTCGACGTCCCACTCCGGGGGCGGCGGCACGTCGCCCACGGTGAGGGTCAGCGTGGTCCGGGTCGCGCCCGCGTTGCCCACGTAGTCGGGCCGGATCAGGTCACCGATGACGGTGTAGCGACCGGGAGTCTTGACGATGTTCTCGTCGAAGTGCCAGTCGACGCCGATGGCCTGGTTGTCCCGGGAGCCGTCGTTGTAGGAGACCTCCACCTTGTTCGGCAGGTACGGCAGCTCGCCCACGTCGACGGCCTGCTCGAACGACTCGACGCCCTGGATCGAAATGCCGCCCGGGGCCGTCTCCGGCCGTACGTAGACGCGGGCCTCGGCGATCAGGCCGTACGCGTCGTTGGTGCCGTAGACCACGAACGGCTCGACGTTGGTCTCCGCGACCATCTCGGGCGTGATCTGCTGCCAGTTGAAGGCGACGGCGCCACGAGCGCCGCTGGCGTAGACCGCGTCGAGCGTGCCCGGCAGAGTGGGCACCTGGCCGACGGCTGTCCGCATCAGCACCGGCGAGCGTACCGAGTCGACGGTCTCGCCGTTGGCGCGCCAACGCAGCACGCCCGTACCCGCACCGCCACTCATCACACCCCAGATGCGGATCCGCAGGTAGCTGGTCGTGACCGGCTGGAAATCGAGGTGGTTGTAGGTGTTGGTGGCCAGCGCGTTGCCGTACGACGAGCCCTCCGCGAGGGTGACCGGCGTCCAGGTGGTGCCGTCCGCGGAGCTTTCGATCGCGTACGTCGTGGCCGTGGGCCGGCGGGTGCCGCCGTTGTCGTCGTACCAGTAGATGTCGGTCGACGACAGCCGCACCGGCGAGTTCCACCGGTACTGGATCCACGCCGCCCGCTCGGTGCTGGTGCCGTTCTGTGGTTGGCCCCAGTTGCCCCAACCGCTCCCGGCACCGGGGTTCGAGTTGTTCGGCGTGGTGGCCTCGTTGACCCGCTGGTGGTTCTCCCACGACGCGGTGCCGCTGGTGCTGATCGTCGCCGAGGAGCCGAACTCCGCGGTGACCTCGCGCTCGGTGATGGTCACCGCGACGGTCGCCTCGGAGCGCTTCTCACCGTCGTTGGCGAAGAAGCGGAACACGTAGTCACCGGCGACCGTGCCGGTCACCCGGGTCGCGAGCGCCTTGGCGTCGGCGAAGATGACCGCCGCCCCCGCGGGGGCCGAGACGGTCTCCCAGCCGAAGGTGAGGTCGCTGTCGTAGGGGATGCCGTCGTCGGACGCGGTGCCGACGAGCCGGGTGGAGAGGTTGCCGTCCGCCGAGCCGTCGCGGGTGGCGGTGACGGTGGGCGCCTTGTTGGAGACGGGTGGCACGTCGCGTCCCGAGTCGAACACCTGGATCTCGGAGATCGCAGTGTAGAAGGTCGGGTTGTTCGTGAACGCGATGCGCACCTTGTTCGAGGTCACGGATCCGAAGAGCGCCTCGTTGAACTTCGCCGCCGGGACGGTGGGGTTCTTGAACTGGCCCGGCACCTCCTTCCAGCCCCCGTTCCCGTCGGGCACCTGGACCCACCAGCGTGCGGGCTCCCGGTAGCCGCCGGCCTGGCGGTCGCTGACGAAGGTCACCTTCACGTTGTCGAACGACTTGGCCGAGCCCAGGTCGAGTTCGACGTAGCCGTTGCGGTCGGTGGTGCCGTGGTTGCCCCAGTACGGCTCGTTGGCGGTGACGCCGTCGGTCACGGCCGCCAGCGACACCGGCCGCTCGGTCTCCTTGATCGCGCCGGGGGTGTAGTTCATCGAGGTGGTGCTCCAGCCGGGCGTGTGGAACTGCCGCCACGGCGTCGAGCGGGCGCCCTGCTGGGTGTACGACGATTTGAGGCTCGCGCCCGCCGCCAGGTTCGGCGCGTCCTCGGTGAGGTCGATGCCGGCCGTCTTGAGGTACGTGACGACGCGGTCGTCCTCGATCGAGGTGGTCACTGCGGTCGGGAAGGTGGTCCCGGTGGTCGCGGTGAAGGTGACGGTCAGGCCCGCCTCGGCCTGGACCTGGTTGGTGTTCGGGTCGTAGGTGAGCTTGCCGATCTGGTCGGTGCTGACCTTCTTCTCGCCGTTGAGGAACAGGCTGTAGCCGGCGCCCAGCCCGTATCTGCTGCCGTCGGGGTCCCAGACGATCGTGACGTCCTGCCCGTGGTACCGCAGGTTGTTGACCATGAAGTGGTCGTAGCCGAACTTGATCGGCCACAGCTCGATCTTGTCGTCGGAACGCGGCTGCAGGCCCGCCATGTCCTCGACGAAGATGTAGTTCATGTTCCCGAGCATCACGTGGTTCGGGTTGTTGCGGTTGTAGGTCTTCTCGGCCGCGTTCCAGTTGGAGTAGTACTCCGCCTGGTTCGGGGCGCGCAGGTCGGCGTTGGGGTAGATGCTCCAGGCCATCCAGTCCAACAGCCGCTTGGCGTACGCCGGGGTGACGTACTTCTGCTCCCGGTCGTAGTGGCGCAGCGCCGAGCGGACGCCCCGGTACTGGACGGTGAAGTTGATGTTCGAGAAGTTGTTGGAGCCGCCGACCCCGTAGGCCGTCCGGTCGTACTGGTTGGCGGTGTAGAACGGGAAGATCGGGAAGTTGTCGCCGTAGGTCAGGAAGCGGTACCCGTCGACGTAGGTCTGCCACTGGTCGAACGGGATGAGGTTCTCGGCGTAGACGTCGTAGAGGTTCGACTCCTTGGCCGGGATCAGGTCACGGGCCTCCGCCGGAAGCGGGTTGGCCCGGCCGTTTGAGCTGGCCGCGGAGGTGGCTCCGTGCGAGGTGCCGGCCAGGAACATCCGCATCTCCGGGCTCCACAGCCGCCCGAGAATCGCCTCGCGGATGCCGTCGGCCGAGGCGGCCATGGCGTCGACCTTCGCCTGGTCGGCGCCGGAGATCTGGTAGAGCTGCCGGGCCGCGTCGAACGCGCCCCACACGTACGCCGACTCCGGGCGTTCGATCGTGCGGGCGCCGGGCGCACCGCCGTTGGCCTTCGGGAAGCCGAAGGAGATGGCGTCCGCGTCGTTGCCCGGCATGTAGTTGGTGTCGTAGGCGATCAGCTTGTCGCCGTTGCCGTCGTAGTGCTCGAGCTGACCGACGCCGTCACCCTCGAAGTAGCCGGCGAACTTGCGGGCGATCTCCGCTCCCCCGCCGTGCACGTTGTAGGCCTCCAACCCGGCGGTGCCCAGGTACTGCGAGTAGTGGTTGTTCCAGCTGGTGTGGCCGGGGCTGTCCAGGAAGGCCGAGGAGCCGGACAACTCGCCGATGTTGAGGATCTGGCCGTACGGCAGATAGGGCGTACGGATCCACTTGGTGTCCTGCAGGTGCATCGGCTGGGTCAGCGCGACGGAGTTCTGGTAGAGGTTCACCCCCTCGATCGTCGTGGGGTACTGGTAGACGTAGCCGGGCGCGTTGGCGTCGAGGCTGTTGTAACGCTCGCCCCACCAGCGGTAGACAATCGCCTTCTCCATCGCGGGGTCCGGCACGTCGATGTAGGGGATGTCCTGGGCCCAGCGCCGGTTGAACTCGGTGATGCCGTTGCGCACGGCCTCGGCCGGCGACAACGCGGCGTAGTCCCGGTAGCTCTCGACCGTCTCCGGCAGGGTGGGCGAGGAGACGGCGCCGACGACCGACAACGACACCGAGCCGCCGGCGGGCACCGTGACCTCGCGGTCGAGGTTGGTGCCGCTGCGGGTGAAGCCGGCACCGGTGAGGCCGATGCTGACGGTGTTCCAGGCGGTGTCGACCAGCCCGTTGTTGGAGCCGCTGGTGATCGTACGGGTGCCGGAGAGCTCCGCCGGGCCGCTCCCGGCCTGGGTGGCCAGGGGCGAGGCGGCGCGGACGGTGAACGTCGCGGGCGCGTCGCCGGGGTTGCTGAAGTCGATGGCGGTCACCGCCACGTTGTCGTACGTGATGAACTTCGTCAGGTTGGCGGAGACCCCGGTGGCGCCGATCGTGTACCGGCCCCTGGCGTGGCTCGGGGCGTTGAACCGATCGGCGTTGACCTCGGTGACCGTCTGCCCGGGCACGGTGACGGTGTACAGGTTGCCGAGGTTGTTGGGGCCGCCGACGAAGGTGCTGCCGGCAAAGCCCATGACGGTGAAGTTGTTGTTGCTCGCGCCGCGCATGTACAGCGAGCGGCCCCGGGTCATCAGCACCGCCGACCCGACCGGCCCGCTGACGCCGAGGACCCGGTCCAGGTAGTAGTCGGTGCCGCCGGCGGCGAGATCCTTGTCGAAGATCGACTGGTGCATGCTCGTCGCGGTGAACGGCACGCCGGGCTTCAACTGGTTGGCGACGTCACCGACGTTGTTGTAGACCGGATCCCCGATCTCCATGGCATGGCTCTGCCCGTTGGTGTAGACGCCCACGTCGCTTTCGTTGCCGGGCAGGACCGGGCTGTCGGCGTGTGCCGGGGACGGCACACCGACAGCCCCTCCCACCACGAGCGCGGTCAGGGCGGCCCAGAGGGGCGCCCTCCGCACGCGCGGACGGATCATGTCTTCTCCTCCTCGTTATCGGTGCGGCCGGCATTCGAGGCGCCGCCGGCGCCGCACCTCGGGTGGTGGGTTCGATCCGGTACGTGTTAGCGCTAACATGCGGCACGTTGTTCAGCTTGCTCAAGGCGTTTCCTGGTGATCAGTCCTCGGTGGAGAGCCAGACGCGCATCGTCGAAGGCCCACGGTTGGCCCAGGCGTGATACGCCACCAGCGGCACCTCGTCGAGCTGCTCGTCCACGAGGCGAGCCGGCTCAGGGTTGACCCGGTAGGGCCAGTCGTCGTCGTCCGGGCGCACCCGCCGGCAGCGCACGGTGACCCTGCCGTCGACCACGGTGGGCGGCCCGCTGGTGTCGACGCGGAGCTCGTCGACGGTCTCGACGCCGGCGACGTCCACCGACTCCAGAGCGAGCACCACCGGGCCGCGCTCCACCGCGACACAGCCCCGGACGGCGTCGATGCGGGGATCCGGGTAGGTGAACCGCGGCGACATCGGCAGGGACAGGACGACCTCGTCGCCGCGTCGCCACCTCCGCCGCTCGGTCACCACCCCCGGACCGACCGGACGGGTGCCGCCGGCAACGGTGACCGTCGCGCCCTCGGCCGCCCAACCCGGCACCCGCAACGACAGCGACCAGGGCTGGTCGTCGTCGCTGTCGATGCGCACCCGGACCTCGCCGTCGTGGGGATAGTCGGTCGCGATGCTCAGGCGCCGCTCCCGCCCGTCGGCGAGGCGGTGCTCGACCGTGCCGGCCAGGTACTGGTGCAGCTGGAGGCCGTCGTCGTCGGACGTCGCGACGTACGCCGCCAGGCTGGCCAGGGTGCGGGCGACGTTGGTCGGGCAGCAGGAGACCTCGTACCAGGGCGCCCGCAGGGACGCCGCCGCGCGCAGGCTGGGCCGGTCGGCGTCGGGTAGCGTGCCCAACTCCCGGCGGTGCAGGGTGTTGGTGTAGAAGAAGCTGCGCCCGTCAGCCGACGGCGAGGCCGACACGACGTTGAACAGCGTCCGCTCGATGAGGTCGGCGTAGCGGGACTCACCTTCGGCGAGCAGCAACCGCCAGGCAAGCATCACCGAGCCGACACCGGCGCAGGTCTCGGAGTAGGCCCGGTCGGGTGGCAGCACCCAGTCCCCACCGAACGCCTCATCCTGGTGGCGGGAGCCCTGCCCCCCGGTGACGTACGTACGCCGGGCGACCGCTCTCTTCCACTGGTCGCGCACCGCCTCCAGCAGGCCGGCGTCCTTCAGCTCGACCGCGACGTCGGCGGCGCCGGCGGCGAGATAGTTCGCCCGCACCGCGTGCCCGCGCAGCACCGCCGCCTCCCGCACGGGAAGGTCGTCCTGGAAGTACTCCCGACCGAACTCCACATCGCTGAGCCGGCCGTGGCCCCTGCGGTCGACGAAGAGGGCGGCCTGGGCGAGGTAGCGGTCGTCACCGGTGGTCCGGGCGAGTTCCACCAGCGCGCACTCGATCTCCGGATGCCCGCACAGGCCGTCGATGCCGTCGGGCCCGAACGTCTCGCACACGTTGTCGGCGGCCCGCCGGGCGACCTCGAGCAGCCCGTCGTCGGCGCCGGGACGCGTCCGGGCGCGGGCCACCGCGGCCTGGAGCAGGTGACCGACGCAGTAGAGCTCGTGGCCCCATTCGAGGTCGGACCACCGCGGCGCCTGCCCCCGACGGCCGAACCTGGTGTTGAGGTAGCCGTCGGGCTCCTGCGCCGCGGCCACCCGCCGCACCACGGCTCGGAACCGCGACTCGAGCCCGGCATCGCCGGTCCGGCCGATCTCCCACGCCAGCGCCTCGAGGAACTTGTAGACCTCCGAGTCGGAGAACTCCCGCCCCCGACGCTCGCCGGACAGGTCGCCCTGGACGGCGAGGTCGAAGTTGCGGATCCAGCCCTCCCGCTCGAGCCAGTACTGGACGTGCTCCAGGCTCGCGCCGGCGTTGACCGACTGACGCTCGGCCCAGAATCCGCCGGTGATCCGGACCTCCCCCAACCCGAGCGGCCGAAGCCGGCCACGGGTCGGCAGGACGGGCGCGGCCGTGGGTGCCGTGCCGCTCATAGTCATCCCTTCAGCGCGCCGGACATGAAGCCGCGCACGTAGTGTCGTTGGAGCAGGAGGAACAGGACGATGCACGGCAGGGCCAGCACGACGACGCCCGCTTCGGTCGCCCCGTAGTCGACGACGCCCTGTACCTGCCCGCGCAGGTTGGAGACCGCGAGCGGCAGGGTCATCCGCTCGGTGTCGTTGATGAGGATCAGCGGTGCCATGAAGTCGTTCCACGCGGCCAGGAACGCGAAGAGCCCGACCGTGATCAGGCCCGGCTTGACCGCGGGCAGCAGCACTCGCCACAGCGCGCCGAAGGACGAGCAGCCGTCGACCATCGCGGCCTCATCGAGTTGGCGTGGCACCGCTTCGAAGGAGATGCGCATCAGGAAGGTGGAGAAGGGCAGCTGGAACATGGTAAGCACCAGCGCCACCCCGACGAGCGAGTTGTCCAGCCCCACCTCGTTGAGCAGCACGTAGAGCGGAATCAGCAGCGTCGCGTACGGGACCATGAGGATGGCGAGCGTGACCAGGAACAGGACGTTCTTGCCGGGGAAGCGGAACCGTGCGAACGCGTAGCCGCCGAGCAGGGAGAGCAGCAGCGTCAGGGCGACCGTGAGCAGCGACACGAAGGCCGAGTTGCCGAGGTAGACCCAGATGCCGGCCTGGTAGTCGGCCAGGGTCTTGTAGTTGCCGAGTCCCCAGCCATCCACCTGGTTCGTGCCGGCCTGCGGGGCGACCGAGGCGACCGTGGTCCAGACGATCGGCGCCAGGAAGATCAGCCCCACCGCTCCGGTGAACACCCAGTACGGCGTCCGTAGCGCGATCCCGGCGAGGGTGACGCCACTCGACCTGCTCCGGCCGTTCCGGGCCGTGCCGGGCGGGCGGGGCGGTCCGCCGGCAGCGGTTGACGTGGCACCGGTGGCGATGGCCATCAGCTCTCCTCGGACCGGAAGGCGCGCAGTTGCAGCGCGTTGATGAGGATCAGGGCGAGCAGCACGATGACGGAGAGGGCCGCCGCCACACCGAGGTCGTTCTGGCCCTGGAACGCCATCATGTAGATCAGTTGGACGACGGTGATCGTGCTGCTGTCCGGGCCGCCCTTGGTGAGGATGTAGAACTGTTCGAAGGCGAGCAGGGAGCCGGTCACGCTGAGCACGGTCGTCAGTGCCAGCGTGGGACGCAGCAGCGGCAGGGTGATCTTCCGGAAGGTCTGCCACCGGCTGGCGCCGTCCGAGCGGGCGGCTTCGTAGACGTCCGCGGGAATTCCTTGCAGGCCGACGAGCATGAGCACCATGTAGAAGCCGGCGTAGCGCCACACGATGAGGAAGGTGGTGGAGAAGAGCGCCGCGTTCGGTGAGCCGAGGAACGTCACCCCCAGGCTCTCCATCAGGGGAGCCAGCGGACTCGCGTACGGCGAGTAGAGCACGTAGAACAGCAGTGACGCCGAGGCCAGCCCCAGGGCACTGGGAATCAGGAACGACGCGCGGAGCAGGTTGTTCCACCGGCTCGACTCCTGCACGAGCAGGGCCAGACCCAGCCCGAGGACCAGCAGCAGTACGGTCGCGAGCACGGTGTACTTGATGGTGAACACCACCGAGTCGGTGAAGAAGCGGTGGTCGATCGCCTTCACGAAGTTGTCGGGGGCGTTGATTCCCTGGTCGCCGGTCAGCAGAGGCCATCTCGACACCGACATCTTGATCACGAGCAGCAGCGGCACCGCGAACAGCGCCACCACGAAGACCGCCGTCGGCGTCGCGTAGAGCCAGCCGAGCAGGGCGTGGCGGCCGCGGGAACGGACACGGCCGCGCGTCGCCACCGTGGGCGGGCGAGACGGCGCGTTGACACTCATGGGAACCCCTCGTTCATTCGGCAGCGAGCAGATCGTCGACGCGTCCCGGGCAGGGCCGCGCCGCAGGCGTATGTCGGCCGATGGACCCGTCGGTCGCCATACGCCCGCGGGCAGCGGCTACTGCTTGAGCACGCCGGTGATCTCGTCGTTGTCCTTCCGGACGTCGCCGCCTCCGTTGAGCACCTGGTTGCGTACGAGGGTCAGCCAGGGGCTGCTCGGCGCGTTGAACGCCTGCTGGAAGTTCAAGGCGACGGGCGTGTCGCCCTTACCCGCCACCTCGTTGATGGTGACCAGCCGCGGGTCCTCGGCGGCGTACTTGTTGCTCGCCAGGTCGGAACGCGACACCACGTCCTTGTTCTTCGCCAGTACCTCAACCTGGGCGTCCTCGGACATCATCCAGCTCAGGAAGTTCCAGGCCTGGGCGGCCTTCTTGGAGTCCTTCGAGACGCCGATGCCGTCCCCGCCGACGAACGTGGAGGCCCCGCCGCTCGGGCCGGGGATGCCGGCGACACCGACGTCGAACGGGGTCGACGAGAGCAACGTCGCCGGGTAGAACATCAGGCCGACCTTGCCCTCGGTGAACGCGGCGGTCCAGGTCGGGCCGGTCTCGTCCGCCGAGGCGGGCAGCACGGCGCCGGACTTCCACAGGTCCTGCCAGGTGCGGTAGACCTTCTGGGCGGTGTCGTCGGCGAGCTTGGACTCCTTGCCGTCCGCGCTCAGCACCTCACCGCCGTCGGCCCACACCGTCGGGAACCAGGTGAAAACCAGGCACCCGCCGCAGTTCAGACCGGCCGCCGTGCCGTAGACGCCGTCCTTCTTCATCGCCTGGACCGCCTTGGCGGCGGCGGCGTACTCCTCGAGCGTCGCCGGAGCCTTCTCCGGGTCCAGCCCGGCCTCCTTGAACAGCTGCTTGTTCCAGAACATCATCGACAGGTCCAGCACGAAGGGCAGCACATGCGCCTTGCCCTCGACCGTGCCGGCCGACAGGTGCCCCTTGTTGATGGTGTCTTTGAAGCTGAGGCCGTCGATGTTCGCGCTGAGATCCTGGAACAGCCCCTGGTTCACCCAGTTCGGCACGTAGACGATGTCGGCGGCGAAGAGGTCCGGAAGGCCGCCGGAGCCCGCTGCCGCACCGACCTTGGCGACGTAGTCGTCGTTGGGGACGACGGTCAGCTGGACCTTGTTCTTGTGGCTGGCGTTGTAGGCGTCGACGAGGAGCTTCGCCTGCTTCTCCAGCGGGGCACGGGTCCACAGGGTGAGTTCACTGCCGTCGTCGACGCCGTTGGGTCCGGCCTCGGCCGCACTCGAACCGGCCGGGTCGTCGCCGCTGCACGCCGCCACCCCGACGCTCAGCGCCGCAACGAGGACTCCGGCCAACGACCGCAGGGCAGTTCGCCTGCCCAGAGGTCTTGTCATGGTTCTCTCCTAGGGTTCGTCGTTCACCGGGAGCCGCTGCGCGGTCCCGCGGAGCCGATGTCTCGTGTTCGTCACTTCGTGTTTCTCGATGAGGTGGAGCTGTCGCCGCTGGGTCAGCCGGCAGCAGGAGCTGTTGCGGCACCCGCGCTCGGCGGACCAGCGGCGCTCGATCGCGGTGTCGCCTGGCGCGCTCGACGCCCCACCAGATCGCCCGTCGGTGAGTTCATCGCAGTAGGAGCTGAAGGCCTGGCCGGCCGGTTGGCGACTTTCGCCGGTAGCGGCCGGAATCTCGTCCGGGTAACCGTGCATTCGTTCGTGGACGGCGCGGCCGTCCACCACAGCGCCCGGGACGTGAGCCACGACGGCCCGACCGGACAGCGCACCACAGTCGACACCCCGCCCTTGTCAGCGGAGTGAGCGATAACAGCGGGCGACGGCATCGGTGGCTCCTCACAGGGATAGTGCGAGGCCAAGGCGGGGGCTCCCGGGCCGTTGTGAGTGGAGTCACAGATGATGTTAGCGTTAACTTCGTCGTCGTCAATACTTGGTGACGTGATTGTTTCCGGCAGATTGCGGCCGGGAAATCCGGGCGGACGCGCCCACCGGAGCAGGGTCCCGGGACACCATCCGCACCGCCGTGGGGCCGTGACGTCCGTGCCTCACCGCGTCGGGACGGGCATCGGCCGGTCCCTCCCCCGCTCCGCCCGAGCGGCCCACCTACCGGTGTCCTGGCGCGCTCGAAGCGTCTCGCTCCCCGATCGGCGCGGCGAATTGCTTAGGCTCACCGCATGGCAGGCATCGCCCAGCTCAGCGGCATCGCCCTGGAATGCCCGGACCCGGCCGCGCTGGCGGCCTTCTACAGTGCCGTCACCGGCTGGCCGATCGTGTACGCCGCCCCGGACTGGTACTCCATCGGACCCAGCGAGGACGCCCCACTGCACCTGTCGTTCCAGTTGGCGCCCGGCCACCAACCGCCGACCTGGCCCGACCCCGCCTCGTCCATGCAGTTCCACCTGCACCTACGCGTCGACGACGTGGAGGAGGCCGAACGGAGGCTCGTCGAACTGGGCGCGACGAGGTTGGCCGAGCAACCCGACCTCGCAGACGTCCGGGTCCTGGCCGACCCGGCCGGCCATCCGTTCTGCCTCTGCCCCCGCCCGATGGCACCCGAAACGCCCAGCTGAACCCTGGCTGTCATTGGTAGTCGTGAAGGGTGGGTCCGTCGGTCTTGCCACGGCTGGCGGGGCTGGGCCAGGCGACGGCAGGGCAGGCCGGTGCGCCGGTGGCGGCGCAGCCGTTCTGTTCGCGGCTGCGGCGCCACTGCTCGTGCGCGGCGAAGACGCGGTTCAGCCCGTCGTACTCGTCGCGTAGCTCCAGGAACTCGTCGAGCAGGTCGAACAGGGTCTCGACGACCCGGGCGTCGAGGTCGGGATCCAGGTCTCGGAAGGGCTTGGGGCCGATGGGCTCGGTCAGGTGGGCGACGATGCTCCACCAGACGTGGTTGTCGAGGCCGTCGGCTCGCGTCACCAGCCACGGTTGGAAGCCGGTCAGCAGGCTCCGGGCGTTCGCCTGGTCGCATCCTTCGACGAAGGCCACGACGCTGGCGAAGTCCGCTCGGATGAGCCACATGCCAGGACGCCTGCGGATGTCGGCGAACAGGTCCCGGTAGTTGGTGATCGAGATCGGCACGGCCGAATTGTGCCTGGCGACGACCCCGGTCCGGGCGGTGGCCCGGCCGCGGCGGTGACGCCTGCCGCGACCCGACCTCAGGACAACCGCTGCGCCCGGTGCAGGAGCCGCTGAGTGACCACCACCAGAGCGAGGAACGCGCCGCTGACGACCTGCTGGAACGACGAGGTGAGCACCCCGATCTGGTTGATCAGGCTCTGGATGACGCCGAGCAGCAGCACGCCCGCCATCGTGCCGGTGAGTCCACCGGCGCCGCCGGTGAGCAGCGTGCCGCCGATCACGACGGCGGCGATGACGTCGAGTTCCATGCCGACGCCGAGGATCGTGACGCCGGAGGAGAGCCGGGCGGCGTTGAGCGCGCCGGCCAGCCCGGCCAGCAGACCGGAGATGAGATAGACGAGGACCTTGACCCGGGTGACCGGTACGCCCATGAGCACCGCGGCCTCCTCGCTGCCGCCGATGGCGAACACGTTCTGCCCGAAGCCGGTGCGTTGCAGCAGCACCCCGCCCAGCAGGACCAGAGCCAGGGTGATCCAGACCGGGACGGTGAGACCCAGGAAGGCCGCCTGGCCCAGGGCGCTGAAGGCGTCGTCGCGCACCAGGTAGGTGTTCGCCCCCTCGTCGGAGACCGCGAGCATGAGGCCTCGCATGCCGAGCAGCCCGGCCAGGGTCACGATGAACGGTGCCATGCCGGTACGCGCCACGATCAGCCCCTGGATCAGCCCGATCGCGCCGCACACCGCGAGCGGCAGCAGCAGCGCGACGAGCAGCCCGTACCGGGAGCCGTAGGCGGCCAGCACCCCGGCGAGCACGAAGGACGAGCCGACGGAGAGGTCGATGCCGCCGCTGATGATGACGAAGGTCATCCCGATCGCGACGATGGCCAGGAACGACGACGACACCACGATGTTCGCGGCGTTCTGCGGGGTGGCGAACGAGTCGAATGTGGCGGCCCCGACCAGGACGGTGACCGCCAGCACGACGAGCGCGCCGTGGTGCTGCAGGAGGTGGCCGATCCGTTCGCGGCGCAGCGCGCCCGGTCCGCGTCGCGCCTCGGCGCCGGTGTCCGCGTCGGCGATGGTGGTGGTCATGCGCGCCTCCCTCGAGCGGCGTAGACGGCGGCCAGGATGATGACCGCCTGGGCCATCTGGGTCCAGGACTGCGGCAGGTTGTGTTTGATGAGCGTGGCCTGGAGCAGCTGGATGAGCAGGGCGCCCATCACCGTGCCGAGGACCCGGACCCGACCGCCGGTGAGCGGGGTGCCACCGACCACCACGGCGGTGATCGCGGAGAGCTCCATCAGCAGGCCCAGGGAGGTGGGGTCGCTGGCCTGCAGCCGCGACGTGGCGAGGACGCCGGCCACCGCGGCGAGCACGCCGGAGATGACGTAGACGGTGACCAGGATGCGCCGTACCGGTAGGCCGGACAGCCGGCTCGCGGCCCGGTTGCCGCCCACGGCCACGAGTTGGCGGCCGAAGGTGGTGCGCTTGACCAGGAACGCGACCAGCACGGTGAGCACCGCCGCGATGACGACCACGAGCGGCAGGCCGAGCACCGACCGACTGCCGAGCGTGATCAGCGTGGGGTTGCGGAACTCGGTGAGCTGCGGCACCAGCACGTTCGCCAGGCCGCGTACGCCCACGAGCAACGCCAGCGTCGCCACGATGGGTTGCACCCCCACGTACGCGACCAGCGCGCCGCCGCCCGCGCCGACGGCCGCGCCGGCGATCAGGGCGGCGATGATCGCGACCGGGGCGCCGTATCCGAGGTAGAGCACCACCATCGCCGAGGCGAGGGCCATCACCGAACCGACGGAGAGGTCGATCCCCTCGGTGCCGATCACCAGGGCCATGCCGAGCGAGGTGATCACGATGGGCGCCACCTGGATCAGCTGGGTCCGGAAGTTCGCCACCTCCAGGAAGTGCGGCGTGAACGCCACGTTGAACAGCAGGAGCGTGAGCACCGACGCGTACACGCCGTACTCCTGCAGCCACGCGAGCAGGCGTACGCGCCCGCCCCACGCGCGCGGCGCGGCCGCGGTCTCAGCCATCGGTGTCTCCCGTCGCGGCAATCGTCGCCATGATCGCTTCTTCCGTCACCTCGTCACCGCTCAGCTCGCCGGCGACCGCGCCGTCGCGCAGCACGACGACCCGGTCCGCGCCCTCGACGAGTTCCTCCAGGTCGGAGGAGATCAGCAGCACGCCGAGCCCTTCGGCCGCCAGCTCGTCGATGAGCGCCTGCACCTCGGCCTTGGCGCCGACGTCGATGCCGCGGGTCGGCTCGTCGAGCAGCAGCACCTTCGCGCCGGTGGCCAGCGACCGGGCCAGCAGGACCTTCTGCTGGTTGCCGCCGGACAGCTCGGAGACCTTCTGGTGCGGCGAGGCGGCCTTGATGCGCAGCCGCCGCATGAAGCTGTCGACGAGCCGGTCGATCCTGGCTTCGGACACCACTCCGGAGCGGGACAGTCGGGGCAGGGCGGCCAGCGCGATGTTGTCCCGGACCGACAGGGTGGGCACGATGCCCTCGGCCTTGCGGTCCTCGGGGACGAGGCTGACGCCGGCCCGGATCGACGCGGCCGGGGAGCCACGCCGTACCTCCTGCCCGGCCACGGTCACGGAGCCGCCGTCGACCGGGAGTGCCCCGGCGATCGCCTTGGCGGTCTCGCTGCGTCCGGCGCCGAGCAGCCCGCCCAGGCCGACCACCTCGCCCGGGCGTACCTGCACGGACACGTCGTGCAGGACGGGCCGGCGGGA
Organism: Micromonospora sp. NPDC051006; assembly: GCF_044456245.1. NCBI lineage: Bacteria > Bacillati > Actinomycetota > Actinomycetes > Micromonosporales > Micromonosporaceae > Micromonospora > Micromonospora sp. NPDC051006. The sequence continues at coordinate 31,295 of NZ_JBITFP010000004.1, read as the reverse complement.
CACCGAGCGGGCTTCCACCAGAGGTTCGCCGGCGGCGGCCGTGTGCTCACCGGAGAACTTCGTGGCGCCCTCCCGCCGGATCTCGGCCGGGTCGCGCCCGAGCATCAGCGCGACGAGGTCCACCCGCGGCAGTTCGTCGAGCGGCCCGGCGTGCGCCACCCGGCCGTCACGCAGGACGGTGACCCGGTCGCAGATCCGGTACAGCTCGTCGAGGCGGTGGCTCACGTAGATCACCGAGATGCCCTGGGACCGCAGGTCGGCGATGACGCCGAAGAGGGTGTCCACCTCTCGCGGTTCCAGGGCCGAGGTGGGCTCGTCCATGATCACCACGCGGGCCTCGACGGAGACCGCGCGGGCCAGGGCCACCATCTGCTGGGTGCCCATGCCGAGCGAGCGAAGCGGCCGGCGTACGTCGGTGCGGATGCCGTACCGGGTCATCACCCGCTCAGCCTCGGCGTTCAACCGCGCCGTGTCGATGACCCCGAACCGGCTGCGGGGCTCCCGCCCGAGCAGCAGGTTCTGCGCGAGGCTCATCTGCGGGACGAGGTTGACCTCCTGGTAGATGGTCGAGATCCCGGCCCGTTGGGCGGCGAGGGGGTTGTCGTAGCTCACCGGCTCGCCGTGCAGCAGCAGCATCCCGCGGTCCGGCCGGTAGACGCCGGTGAGCACTTTGATGAGGGTGGACTTGCCGGCGCCGTTCTCGCCGACCAGGGCGTGCACCTGCCCCGCGTCGAGCCGGAAGGACACGTCGTCGAGGGCGAGGATCCCGGGGAACCCCTTCGAGATTCCCCGGGCCTGCAGAACCGCGGTAGCCATCAGTAGGCGTTCCCCAGGCTCTCCTTGGCGTTCGCCGTCGTGTACTCCCGGTCGCTGATGATGACCGTGGCCGGGATCCCCTCCCCGTCCAGGAACTTCTGGGCGGTGGAGAAGGCGAGCGGCCCGAAGCGCGGGTTCGACTCGACGACCGCGGCCAGCCAGCCGTCGACGATGCCCTGCACGGCGGCGCGGGTGCCGTCCACGGACACGATCTTCACGTCGCCGGGCGACTTGCCCGCGCCCTTGAGCGCCGTGACGGCGCCGAGCGCCATCTCGTCGTTCTCGGCGTAGATGCCCTTGGTGCCCGGGCGGGACTGGATCAGCTGCTCGGTCACCTGCTGGCCCTTCTCGCGGGTGAACTCGCCGGTCTGCTCGAAGGAGATGGTGATGCCGGGCGCCTTCTGCTGGATCTGGTCCTTGAATCCCTTGGTCCGGTCGGTGGTGACGTTGTTGCCGGGCGCGCCGAGCAGGATGGCGACGTCGCCCTGGCCGCCGAGGGCCTCGATCATGCGGTCGGCCGCCCGCTGGCCCTGCTGGTAGAAGTCCGAGCCGATGAAGGTGAGGTAGTCGGTGCACGGCTGAGCGTTGATCTTGCGGTCGATGGTGATGATCGGGATCTTCTTCTCCGCCGCCTGCCGCAGCACCGGCTCCCAGCCGTCGGAGTTCAGCGGCGCGATGACCAGCAGCTTGGCGCCCTGGGCGATGAGCTGCTGCACGTCGGAGATCTGCTTGGAGAACTGGGACTGCGCGTTGGTGACGCGCAGGTTGGCGATGCCCAGCGTGGCGGCCTCGTCCTTGATGGACCTGGTCTCGGCGATCCGGAACGGGTTGGCTTCCTTCTCCGACTGCGAGAAGCCGACCACGTCCTTCTTGAGGTCGAACTTCTGCCCGCCGAAGCTCTGCAGGGTGCAGGTCGGACCGGTGGCGCCCGAGCTCTGCACGACCTGGTTGCCCGCGCTGCCGGCCGGCTCCGGCGTGCCTGCGCCGTCCTCGCTCTTGGCGCAGGCCGCGGTGGTCAGGAGGGCGGCCAGCGCGACCGCCACCAATCTGGATGTCCTGGACATGGCGTTTCCTTCCTGAGGCGGAGTTGTCAGTCGCGGGGGGATGGTGCGGGGGCGGCCGTCGCCGCGGCGAGCGCCGCCGCGGCGACGGCGGTGCGGCGAACTCGCCTCACCGGAGCCCGCCGGAGGAGTAGAGCTGGCCGACCTCGGCGGCGGACAGCGGGCGGTCGTAGACCCGCACCTGGTCGATCGCGCCGCGCCAGTAGTCGACCGGGCCGCCGTTGAACTTGGCCCGCCCGATGACGGTCGGCCCGCTGGACGCCTCGCCGAAGCAGGAACTGGCCGCGCCGGCGGGCTGCCCGTCGACGTACAGCGTCAGCGTGCCGGCGGCGGCGTCGCGCACGCCGACCAGGTGATACCAGCGGCCCGGCTCCGGTGGGCTCGGCGCGAGCGCCCGGACCCCGGCGAAGCTGAACGCGAAGCGGTTGTCGGCGCCCGAGTACTGCAGGAAGAAGGCGCTGTGGTTGTTGCCGTCCTGGCTCACCGCGGTGGCGAAACCGCCGAGGCTGTCCAGCTTGACCCAGGCCGAGGCGGTGTAGTTGCCGGTGGTGTCGAGGATCGCGGCGCCGGTGTCGACGTACTGGTCCACCCCGTTGAGCTGCACGGCGCCGCCGGTGCGGCCGGTCGTCCAGGTCGCGCCGTTCACCAGCGTCCCGTCGTGCTCGCCGGCCCGGTCGTCGGTGACCGTGCCGCTGCCCTCGTCCAGCGGCCACCAGCCCACGCCGGTGAGGCCGGGCGTGCCGGGCGGCAGCTGCGGCGTGTCCCCGCCGGTGCCGTCCACCGAGCGGACGATGGCCCGGTTGATGTCCCGGACCCGGTCGAAGTCCATCTTCTTGATCTGGCGGTCGTAAGTGTAGAAGCCGTTGACCTCGTGCTCCACGTCCGTGGTCTGGGTGTAGACGGCGCCGGAGAGCCCGCACCGGTTGGCCACGGTCAGCAGGTCACGCTGGTTCTCCACGTAGCGCCGGGTGAGGGTGGCGCTGTCCGGCGTCATCTCGTAGCCGTGCCCCTCGCCGAACCACATGTGCCCGGGCACCTCCAGTCCGAGCCCGCCGTGCTCGCCGTCCACGGCGACCCGGTCCCCGCTCGGCGTCGGCGAGGCGGGGCCGAGGTACTGGTGGAAGTCGATGATGTCGCCGCGTCCGGAGTCGCCCTTGGAGTCACAGCAGTTGACCCCGCTGTGCGCGTTGACCATCCGGCTCGGGTCCTGGACGCGCAGCTCGTCGGCGATCCGCCCGGTGGCCGTACGGTCCCACTCGCCCCAGCCCTCGTTGAACGGCACCCAGACCGTAATCGACGTCCAGCTCTGGTGCTCGGCGACGATCTCCTTGAGCTGCCGCTCGAACTCCTGCTGCGCGTCGACCGGCGGGATACCGCCGGTACGCATGGACGGCATGTCCTGCCACACCATCAGGCCCAGCCGGTCGGCCCAGTAGTACCAGCGGTCCGGCTCCACCTTGATGTGCTTGCGGATCGTGTTGAAACCGAGCCGCTTGGTCTCGGCGATGTCGAAGCGCAGCGCCTCGTCGGTCGGCGCCGTGTAGATGCCGTCCGGCCAGTAGCCCTGATCCAGGGTGGACATGTTGAACAGGATCTTGCCGTTGAGGGCCAGGTGCAGCTTGCCGTCGGCGCCCCTGACCTTGCTCACCTCGCGCATGCCGAAGTAGGAGTCGACCTGGTCGACCACCTTCCGGCCGTCCAGCACCCGCACCTTCAGGTCATAGAGGTACGGGGAGTCGGGCGACCAGAGCCGCGGTTTCGGCACCGGCACGCGCAGCTCGGTGCCGGCCGGGCCGGACGCGCGGCCGACGACCTTGTTGCCGGCGTACGCGACGGCCTCCACCGTACGACCGTTGCCGCCCGCGACCTCGGGGGTGACCCGCAGGCTGGCGTCGTCGAGATCCGGCGTCATCGGCAGCCGCTCGACGTGGCTCGCCGACACCGGCTCCATCCAGACGCTCTGCCAGATGCCGGACGACGAGGTGTAGAAGATGCCCCGGTCCGGCACGTTGCGCTGCTTGCCGACCGGCTGCCACGTCTGGTTGGTGCGGTCCTCGACGCCGACCACCAACTCCTGGGCGCGTCGGCCGCGTAGGGCGTCGGTGATGTCGACGCTGAAGCTGTCGTAGCCGCCGCGGTGGGTGGCGACCTGGACGCCGTTGACCCAGACGGTGGCGTCGTAGTCGACGGCGCCGAAGTGCAGTCGCAGCCGCTCGGCGCCGCCGACCCGCCAGTTCGCCGGCACGTCGAACGCGCGCCGGTACCACATCCGGTCCTCGTGCCGCTGGATGCCCGACAGCGCCGACTCGATCGGGTACGGCACGAGCACCCGCTCGCTGAGCTGTTCTCCGATCGGCGGGGCTTCGCCCTCGTGCGCCCCGGCGAACTGCCAGACCCCGTTGAGGCTCGCCCATCTCGGACGGACGAGCTGCGGGCGGGGGTACTCGGGAAGCGCGTTGTCCGGTGACACCTGGTCGGTCCAGGGGGTGGTGATCGGTGGCGTCCCCGGTTGCCAGCTGGCCTCGGCATGCGCGACGCTCGGCACGCCGGCGACGACGCAGGCCGCGGCGACCAGCGCGGTGACTGCTTTCCTCATCGTTCAGGGCCCCTTTCTCACGAGCGTGGCGTGAGAGGGCAGGCCGCAGCGCCCGGGCACCTGGCCGGGTGGAAACCGGTCGGGGTCGGGTGGCGGTCTGCCGGAAATCGTTGAGAAACAATCAATCACCGTCACGATCCCAAGTCAATACTGTTCGATCAGTTCCGATCAGAACCGATCTCGAAACGCGGTCACCAGGCGTGGGGGCGGCACCGAGTACGATCAGAACCAGACCGACTCGTTCACGAGGAGAGGACCACGTGGCACCTGGCGACGACGCCCGGACGGCGACCGAGGGCCGGCGGACCATGTTCGCCGCCGAGCGCCGGCAACGCATCCTCGAACTGATGCACGCCAACGGGGCGGTCTCGCTCCGGGACATCGCCCAGGCCGTGCAGTCCTCCGAGGTCACCGTCCGGCGCGATCTGCGGATCCTGGAAGCCGACGGGCTGCTCAACCGCCATCACGGCGGCGCCACCCTGCCCGGCGCGCTTGCCACCCTGCCCGGCGCGCTCTCCCGCGAGCCGACGTACGCCCAGAAGGCCCAGCTGGCCGCCACCGAGAAGGCCGCGATCGCCGAGCTGGCGGCCTCCCTCGTCGAGGACGGGGACGCCATCGTCGTCGGCGCCGGCACCACCACGCAGCTCTTCGCCCAGCAGCTCACCCGGCACGCCGAACTCGCCGTGGTGACCAACTCGCTGCTGGTGGCCCAGGCGCTCGCCAACGCGCCGCGGGTCGAGGTCGTCCTCACCGGCGGCACGCTGCGCGGCGCCATCCTCGCGCTGGTCGGCAGCGCCGCCGAGCGCTCGCTCGCCGGTCTGCGGGTGCGTCGAGCCTTCATCTCCGGCAACGGGCTCACCGCCGAACGTGGCGTCTCCACGCCGAACATGCAGGTCGCCAGCGTCGACCGGGCCCTCGCCGCGGCGGCCGAGGAGATCGTCGTACTGGCCGACCACACCAAGATCGGAGTCGACACCATGGTGCAGACCGTCCCCACCGACGAGATCGACCACCTCGTGACCGACGACGCCGCCCCGCGCGACGTACTCGACGAGCTGGCCAACCGGGCCGTCCGGCTGCACGTCGCCCGACCCTGACGTCTTTACCTTTCCACCCGCCGTACGCAATCATTCGCCTCAATCGGCTCGCCGGTCCCTGCGAGGAGGCACCGTGGCAGGCACGAGCACCGTCATCGAAGCCGCCGGCGTCGTCCGGGACTTCCCCGGCACCCGCGCGCTCGACCATGTCTCGTTCACACTTCGCCGGGGCGAAATTCACGCCGTCCTCGGCGAGAACGGCGCCGGCAAGTCGACGCTGGTCAAGGTGCTCTGCGGCATCGACCCACCGGACGCCGGGATACTCCGGCTGCGCGGAGCGCCGGTACGGTTCGCCTCGCCCCGGGACGCCGAGCGCGCCGGGATAGCCGCCGTGCACCAGGAGGCCAACCTCGTCCCGCAGATGAGCGTCGCCCGCAACCTGTTCCTCGGCCACGAACCGCGCCGGCTCGGCCTGATCAGCGTCGCGGCGATGAACACCCGGGCGAGCGACATCATGACCGGCTGCGGCCTGCGGATCGACGTACGCCAGCCCCTCGAGTCGTTCGACGGCGGGATCCGCCAGCTGGTCGCGGTGGCCCGCGCGGTCGCCATGGGTACGTCGGTGATCGTGCTCGACGAGCCCACGGCCGGCCTGGACGACGAGCAGGCCGACCGGCTGCTCACCATGCTCGACACGCTGCGGGCCCGGGGCCGGTCAATCGTCTACGTCAGCCACCGCCTTGCCGAGATCGAGCGGATCTGCGACCGCGCGACCGTGCTGCGCGACGGCCGCGTGGTGCACACCGGCCCGCTCGCCGGCCTGGACCGGATACGGCTCGTGTCGCTGATGCTCGGTCGCCGGGTGACGCTCGGGACGCCCAGCCCCGGAGGCGTGGCCACCGAGCCGGCCGACCCGCCGATCCTGCAGGCCACCGGGCTCACCCGTCGCCACGTGCTCGGTGGCGTGTCGATCAACCTGCGGCCGGGTGAGGTGGTCGGCCTCAGCGGGTTGCTGGGAGCCGGCCGCAGCGAGACGGCGAAGGCGATCGCCGGCGCCATGCCGCTGGACGCCGGTCAGGTGACGGTTTCCGGCGCCCGGCTGCGCCGGCGCTCGATCGCCGGCGCCGTCCGCGCCGGCGTCGGTCTGCTGCCGCGGAACCGTACGACCGAGGGCATCATCGCCTCGCTGTCGGTACGCGACAACATCGCGCTCGCCGCGCTCCCCCGGCTCTCCCGCGCCGGCATCATCTCCGACGCCCGCCTCGACCGGATCGTCGACACCTTCATGCGCCGGCTACGGATCAAGGCGACCAGCCCGGGCCAGCCGGTCGGTGAACTCTCCGGCGGCAACCAGCAGAAGGTGCTGCTGGCCCGCTGGCTCGCCACCCACCCGCGGGTGCTGATGCTCGACGAGCCCACCCGGGGCATCGACATCGGCACCAAGTCCGAGGTGCGCTCCCTCATCGACGATCTGGCGGTGGACGGGCTCGCGGTGATGCTGATCTCCTCCGATCTGGAGGAGCTCGTCGGTTCCTGTGACCGCGTTCTGGTGCTGCGCGACGGCGCCGTCGCCGGGCAGCTGACCGGCCCCGACGTCACCGAGAAGAACATCATGGCGCTGCTCGCGGCGAGCTGAGCACCGCGGTCACTAGGCTGTAGCGATGCGGCGGGCGGTGTACTGGAGCGACCTCGATGGCTGACGCCGACGATGTGCGTCGGCTGGCGCTGGCGCTGCCGGACGTGGTCGAGATCGACAGCGCGGGCTTCGACTTCCGGGTCGCCGACAAAGGGTTCGTCTGGTCCTACCCAGAACGCAGACCCGGCGCTGCGCGCCGCATCCGCACCGACATCGCCGTGCTCTACGTCGGCGACGAAGCCGAGAAGCAGGCCCTGCTCCTCGGCGAGCCCGAGGTCTTCTTCACCACCCCCGCCTACGACGGGCTGCCCCTGGTGATGCTGCGGTTGACGCAGGTGAGCGTCGAACGTCTGACGGAGCTCGTCACCGACGCGTGGCGCATGCGCGTGCCGGGCGGTTGACGCACGCCCCTGCCTCAACGGCTCAGCACGGTCTCCCGTTCCACCCGCGACAGCTTCTCCGGATTGCGGACGTAGTAGAGCCCGGTGACGAGGCCGTCGTCGATGCGCAGGGCCACGACACCGTCGATCTCCCCGTCGAGCCGCATGATCAGAGCCGGGCAGCCGTTGACCTGTACCGGTTCGAGCGACGCCTCGCCACCGACCCGGCTCACGCCGGCGGCCAACAGGCGGGCCACCTTGTCGGCACCCACGACGGGCCGGGGCACCGCCTGCTTGACCCCGCCGCCGTCGCTCAGGGCGACCACGTCCGGCGCCAGGACGTCGAGCAGGCCCTGCAGGTCACCCGTCTCGACCGCCCGCTGGAAGGCCTTGAGCGCGGCCCGCGTCTCGGCCGGGGAGACCACGTCTCGCGGGCGGCGGGCGGCGACATGCGCCCGGGCCCGGTGGGCGATCTGCCGGACCGCGGCGGGGCTCTTGTCGACCGCTTCCGCGATCTCGTCGTACCCGAGGTCGAACACCTCGCGTAGCACGAACACCGCCCGTTCGGTCGGCGAGAGCGTCTCCAGCACCAGCAGCATCGCCATCGAGACGCTGTCGGCGAGCGCGACGTCCTCGGCCACGTCGGGCGCGGTCAGCAGCGGCTCGGGCAACCAGGGGCCGACGTACGTCTCCTTGCGGCGGCCGAGGGTACGCAGCCGGGTGAGCGCCTGCCGGGTGGTGATGCGGACCAGGTAGGCACGCTGATCCCGCACCGCGTCGAGGTCGACGCCCGCCCAGCGCAGCCAGGTCTCCTGCAGGACGTCCTCCGCGTCCGCCGCCGAGCCGAGCAGCTCGTAGGCGACGGTGAAGAGCAGGTTGCGGTGGGCGACGAACACCGCGGTGGCGGGGTCCGGGCGGCGGTCCGCGCTCATAGCCCCACCGCGCTCTGCGTGCTGGCCATGCTGGCTCCCGTCTTGTCGTTCCCGAGCGTGTCACCCACCAGACGCCGGCCCGCGCTGTTCTGTGACACCGGGTCGGCAGGGGTGGTTCGCCTATTCACGGCGTGGCGCCGCTTGACCTTGACACAGTGACAAGGTCTTCACTGTGCCGAGGAGGTGGTCCCAATGACCAGGCCACAGGAGGACACGATCGCGATGCGAGCTCTCCAGGGGCTGGAGAACGGCAGCTCGTCGGTGCGGCTGCAGGCAGCGCTGGCGGTCGGCACGGCCCCTGACCCGCGGTTCATCGACAAGCTCGTCGAGCGGTGCGCGATCGAACCCGACTTCTACGTGCGCGAGATGCTCACCTGGGCACTCACCCGGCACGCACCGTCAATGACGGTCCCGAAGCTCGTCGGCGAACTCCGCTCCGCGCGTACGCAGGCACGAAGCCAGGCGTTGCACACGCTGTCCAAGATCGGGGATCGACAGGCGTGGCCGGCGATCACCCGGGCGCTGCTGACCGACGCCGACGACGAGGTGGCGCGGAGCGCCTGGCGAGCAGCGGTCGCACTGGTGCCCGAAGGCGAAGAAGCCGAGTTGGCCGAAGTGTTGGCGGCCCAGCTCGGGTGCGGCGGGCGTACGACGCAGTTGAGCCTCAGCCGGGCGCTGATCGCGCTCGGCGAGGTGATCATGCCGACCCTGCGTGCCGCGATGACGGATGTCGAGCCTCGCCGGCGTCAGCACGCGATCGCCACGGAACGGCTGCTGCGCGACCCGGATGCCGGATTCGAGCTCGCGATCGAGGAGGCGAAGCGCATGGTCGCCCTCGGCAGGACCGCCCAGGAGGGGTGATAGCCGGTGTTGATCGGTGATGTGGCACGACGGTCCGGGGTCAGCGCCCGCATGCTCCGGCATTACGACTCGCTCGGCCTGGTGCGGCCGACGGGCCGTACCGAGGGCGGCTATCGCGAGTACTCCAGTGAGGACATCCGGCGGATCTTCCAAATCGAGAGCCTGCGGTCGTTGGGGCTGTCGCTGCGTGAAGTCGGACGCGCGCTGGATGATCCCGGCTTCACCCCCTCGGAGCTCGTCGATGACCTCATCCGCCAGACACGCGAACGCATTGCCGGTGAGATGGAGCTGCTCACCCGACTCCGTCGGATCGGCGCCGCGGAGCCTGCCGACTGGGAGGACGTCCTCCAGACCGTCGCGCTACTGCGGGCCCTGGGATCGGAGAGCGCCGGGAAGCGGCAGCGCGCGGCCCTGTCCTCGGTCGAGAGGGTTCCGGTGCCGGTGGAAGCTCTGGTCGAGGCAGCGTTGAGCGAGACGGACCCGAACGTCGCCGGTGCCCTTCGATGGGCTCTGGCGCAATCGGGCGACGGCGGATTGGCGCTGCTGGCGGAGGGCCTCGACGCACCCGTGGCCGAGGTGCGGGACCGTGCCGTCCGGTCCATCGCCGAGATTCCGGACGGCGCGGCGACCGCATTGCTGCGGGACGCCCTCACGAACTCCGACCTCGTGGTCCGCAGGCGTGCGGCGCTGGCGCTCGGGGCACGTGGAGTCGTCGAGGCCGTCCCGACGCTCATCGACATGATCGTCGAGGAGAGGAACGACGTCGATGCGGCCGATGCGCTGAGCGCGCTGGCGAGTGATCCCGCGTCGGCGGATCAGATCGTCACCCGGCTTGTCGACCGCCTCGGCCACGGCACCACTGAATCGTCCGCCCGTCGACGGCTGACCCAGGCGCTCGCGGACATTCCGGGGAGCACGGCGTCACGTGCCCTCGCAGGACTGTCCCAGGACGAAGACCGCGCCGTCGCGCTCACCGCGGCCTACATTCTCGACCTACGCAACGGGCGATAACGGTTGGAGCTGGCGCTCCCTACTCTTCCGGGACGCCGGGACCGACCTCGCCGCGACTCAGGTGCTCGGCGTTGCGGTCGGCTTCGCTGTCGGCGTGCTCGGCTCCGGCGCCCGGGTCTCTGGTTCGCCGTCCCTCGGCGTCCTGATACAGCGCACCGGTCTCGAGCGCGTCCTCCTGCCGCTGCTGACTCTGCTCAGGGTTCGTCACAACCGCCCCATTACCCCACGACCGCACCAGCAAACGAAACGCACAGCGGTGGCGTCGGTGGTCAGCGCTGGGAGAGTCGCGCGGCCAGCTCCGCGCGAAGCTGGTCGATCCCCTGCCCGGTCAGGGCGGAACCCGGCACCGCGTCCGGATACGCGCGGCACAGGGCGTCGACCCACTCCGGTGGCGCAATGTCGATCTTGTTGAGCACCAGCAGCTCCGGCACCTGCCCGGCACCGATCTCGTGCAGCACTCCGTGGACGGTGGTGATCTGATCGAGGGCGTCGGGCGCGGAGGCGTCCACCACGTGCATCACCAGGTCGCTGCGGCTCACCTCCTCCAGCGTCGAGCGGAACGCGTCGACGAGCTGGTGCGGCAGGTGCCGGACGAAACCGACGGTGTCGGTGACGGTGTAGGTCAGCTCACCGGTGCTGATCCGCCGCACCGTCGGGTCCAGGGTGGCGAACAGGACATCCTGGACCTGGGCGTCCGCGCCGGTGAGCCGGTTGAGCAACGCGGACTTGCCGGCGTTGGTGTAGCCGGTGATGGCGACCGAGGGCACCTGATTGCGCGCCCGGCGGGCCCGCGTGCGTTCCCGCCGCCGGCCAAGCTCCGCGGCGTTGCGGCGCAGCCGGGAGGCCCGCTGCCGCAACGTGCGCCGCTGCGTCTCCAGTCGCATCTCACCGGGACCGCGCACACCGATGCCCGCGCCGCCGGCGACCCGTCCACCACCCACCCGGGACATCGACCGGCCGTCGCCGCGCAACCGGGGCAGTTGGTACGCGATCTGCGCCAGCTCAATCTGCACCCGACCCTCACTGGTCCGGGCGTGCTCGGCGAAGATGTCGAGGATCAACGCCGTACGGTCCACCACCCGCACGCCGACCCGCTCCTCCAGGTTGCGCACCTGGCCGGGGCTCAGCTCCCCGTCGGCGATCACCAGCTCGGCCCGGACGCGCTCGGCCGCCGCGGCGAGTTCGTCGACCTTGCCGGAACCGACGAAGGTGGCCGGGTCGGGCCGGGACCGGTTCTGCACCACGGCCTCCGCGACGACGAGGCCATCGGTGTCGGCGAGCCGGCGCAGTTCCGCCAGGGACACGTCGCTGCCGGGGCCGCTGCCGTCCGCGTCCTCCTCCTGCTGATGCACCGCCACCAGCACGGCCGTGGGTCGGCGCCCCGCGGGGCCACCGTCGGGGCCGAGCAACCACGATCCCGCCATCGTCCACCTCACCTCATGTCCGGTGGACTTCGAGCTACCCCCGACCCCGCCAACCATGCCGGTCACCGTCGCTCCGCCGGGCGCGACCCCGGCGGCTGATCACGACATACACCTCCAGAGCAGCTGTAACGCCGCAACGCGGCCGTCGCCGCTGGGCGGGGCTGTCAGTCGAGGGGCCCGCGACGCACGCCTCGGACGGTGGGCCACTCGACCCGCCGGCGCAGCCGCCGCATCCACCCGGGCGCACCCCACCGCGTTGTGCGGGTTCGGGTGGGTCGCTGGCCCGCCCGCTCCGCCGTGAGGCCGGCGCGTCCGAGCAGCCGGATCAACAGCCAGCAGAACACCGCCAGCGTGCCGAACAACGCGACCGTCACGATCCGCCAGGACATGCTGTTGACCTGCAACATCTCCGGCAGGAGCGCGGCGACACCGGCCACCGCGGTGATCGAGAAGAGCCATTGGAGCCGCTGCTGGAACAGCGCCGTCTGCAGCCCGAAGAGCTGGCTCAGATTGCTGCGGAGCAGTTCCAGACGCTGCCGGGCGGCCGCCAGGTGCCGGGTCACCCGCAGCCCTTCGATCAGGAAGGTGGCGACCGCGATCCGCACGGGATCCCGGTACATCAGGTCCACGTTGCCGACCTCGGCCAGGCCCCGGGCGAGTTGCAGTTGCACCCGCGCGAGCTGCGTGATCCGAGCGCCGAGGGAGTGCCCGGGCCCGACGAGTTCGTCGCGGTCGTTCGGATCCACCCCCACCCAGAGTTGGCAGAAGAACCACTGCGCATGGATCTGCCCGTACATGTCCTGGACCAGCCGCAGGGCCGCGGTGCCGCCCTCGACTCCGTCGTGCAGGACGGCCACCGTCGACCATCCGGTGGTGCGCACCACCAGGCCGCGTAGCCGCAGCGGCCCGTCGTCACTCGCCGCGCCGGTGGCCTCCGGGAGGGTGGCGAGCCGCAGCAACGACTCGACGACAGGCTCACCTTCGTCCTGCTCGGGGCCGCGCAGCACGAAGAACTGCCGCATGTTCTGGAACGGATAGCACCGCTCCCGCGGCTCGAATCCGGCCGAACCCTGGAGGATTCCGCGGATCGCCTGGACGTAGGCCGAGACCGTCAGCCCACCTGGTTCGGGCGTCTCTGCCTCGACCGTGCGCAGGTGCCCCGCCAGGTTCGACGGGAAGGTGTCCAGGTCACGCAGATAGCGGAAGTAGTCGAGGGTGTTCTCGTGGACCAGGTCGTCGTAGAACCGGCAGATGTCCTCGGTGCTCACCGGTGGCTCCGGTGCGGCGAACCGCAGGTCCACCGAGAGCACCCCGAGCGCCGGGTAGATCACGACCTGCGTGCTGGTGTCCCACGTGGTGCGGCCGATCCGCACCGCCGACGTACCGAGGGAGAGTTGCAGCACCGGTGGATGGGTGGCGAGGTACGAGATGTTGTAAGCCCGGGTCTCCTCGTGCTCGACCACGTCGACCGTGACAGCGCCCAACCGGGCCAGCAGCGGGATCACCGGCTCCATGTCCTGCACCGTGCCACCTAGGTCGAACTTGACGGGCACGTAGATGTGGTCGATGTCGAGGCTCACTGGATCATTGTCACCGCCAGCCCGATCCGGTTCTGCCCCGTCCGCGCCGTCTCCTAAATGGACGCGCGCGGCCTCTGTTGTGGATCGGACGGGTTTGCTGCGACTATTGGTAAAGAGTCATTACAGTTAGTCCGGGTATCGCCGCAAGACTCGCAACTTGCTTAATTCGCTTAAGTCCGATATTGACACAAGATCCGGACAGACATAGCGTGTCATCGATCGTTGCGCCCCGTCTCGACACCCCTCAGCGCGACGACGACCGAGAGGACGCGCCATGATCGCCCGTACCCGCAGCACCGTGACCCGAAGATTGGCCCAGTTCCTCGCGCTCTGCCTGGCGCTGGCGACCGTCTTCGCCCAGCCCGCCCACGGCAGCGCCCGGGCCGCGGCCCCGGCCTTCAACGTGATCGCCTTCTACAACGGCACCTGGGACGCGGCCCACATCAGCTTCGTTCGGGAAGCCAACCAGTGGTTCCCGCAGCGCGCCGCGGAGTACAACTTCTCCTACACCGCCACCAACGACTGGAGCCGGCTGAACACCGCCAACCTCGCCCAGTACCAGGTGGTGATCTTCCTCGACGACCTGCCGCCGGCCGCCCAGCGACCCGCCTTCGAGCAGTACATGCGCGGCGGTGGCGCCTGGCTCGGCTTCCACGTCTCGGCGTACACCGACAACCCGGGCGGTTGGGACTGGTACCACAACCAGTTCCTCGGCACCGGCGCGTTTCAGACCAACACCTGGGGACCGACCACCGCCACGCTGCGGGTCGAGAACCGCACCCACCCGTCGACCGTCCGATTGCCCGCCACCTTCACCTCGTCGGTGAGCGAGTGGTACAGCTGGAGCCGCGACCTGCGGACCAACCCGAGCATCAACATCCTGGCCTCGGTCGACCCGAGCAGCTTCCCGCTGGGTACCGACCCGAACCAGACCTGGTACAGCGGCTACTACCCGATCATCTGGACCAACACCAACTACAAGATGCTGTACGCGAACTTCGGCCACAACGCCATGGACTACGCCAACAACGTGCCGCTGTCGTCCACGTTCGCCAGTGAGGTGCAGAACCGCTTCGTCATCGACGGGCTGCTCTGGCTCGGCGGCGGTGGTGGCACCACTCCCCCGCCCACCGACCCGATCTCCCCGACCGCCTGGTACAGCCTGGTCAACCGGGGCAACGGCAAGTGCGTCGACGCCCGCGCCGCAGGCACCGCCAACGGCACCGCGATCCAGCAGTACGCCTGCAACGCCAGCTTCGCCCAGCAGTACCAGTTCCAGCCCACCAGCGGCGGCTACGTCCGGGTGAACAACCGCAACAACAGTGCCCGGGTGCTCGACGTGACGAACGTGTCCACCGCCGACAACGCGCCGATCCAGCTCTGGACCTACAGCGGTGGCAACAACCAGCAGTGGCAGGCGGTACCGGAGACCGGCGGCTACTACCGGCTGGTCAACCGGCTCAGCGGCAAGTGCCTGGACGTGCCGGGTGGCTCCACCGCCGACAGCGTCCAGCTGGTGCAGTACGCCTGCAACGGCACGGCCGCCCAGTCGTTCCGCCTGCAACAGCGGTAGCCCCGACACCGATCGGGCAGGTCGCCGGGCGACGTGCGCGCGCCCGGCGACCTGCGCCCGTCGCCGCCTGGCGGCCTGGGTCCGTGGCCCGCCCCGCCGGGGCGGGCCACGTACACCCGGCGTTCCGGCGCCGGCCACGTCCAATTGATCATGGATTCGGGTGCGCTTCGTAGCGTCCCGACCATGACTGTCCTTCCCGCACCATCGCCGCTCGGGCGCGCCGCGACGAGGCTCGTCGCCACGCGTACCCGGGCCGCAGCCGTCATCGCCGCGCTCGCCGTCACCGGCGGCGCCGCCGCGGTGGCCATCGCGACCTCGGCGCCCGCCGCCGCCGAACCGGGCAACGTCGTGGTCTCGGAGAACTTCTCCTCGGGAGCCCTGCCGGCCGGGTGGAACGCGGTCGACGGCGCCTGGAAGGTCGAGAACGGCCGGCTGTACGGGACCTCGGCCAGCTCGAGCGCGAACAACAAGATCACTTTCGGTCGGCACCTGAACGACTTCCGGCTCGAGGCGACCATGCGGTTCGAGTCGGTCTCCGCCGCGACCCGCTGGGCGTCGCTCGGCATCGACGTCCCGGCCGACGGCGCCACCCCGTGGTGGATCGCCACCATGCGCAGCGGCACCACCGCCGCCAACGGTCTCGAGTTCGCCCAGCGGACCTCGGCCAGCGCCTGGGTCGTGACCAACACCGCCTCCGCCCCGTACGCCGCCGGCACCGGCCGCGACGTCCGGGTCGCCGTCGAGGTGCACGGCAACCAGGCTCGCTGGATCTTCGACGGCCGGGAGGCGATGCGCACCAACAGCCTCCAGCGCTCCGCCGCCGGCGTCCAGGCGCTCTTCGTCAACGGCGCCACCGTCTCGTACGACGACGTCACCGTCACCGAGCTGCCGCCGAACGGCTACATCCGCCCCGAGGGCAGCCCGTTCACGGTCATCGCGCACCGCGGCGCGTCCGCCGCCGCGCCGGAGAACACCCTGGTCGCGCAGGAGATCGCGCGCAAGGGTGGCGCCGACTGGATCGAGAACGACGTCCAGCCGAGCAAGGACGGGATCCCGTTCATCCTGCACGACGGCACCGTCGACCGGACCACCGACGGAACCGGCAACATCCGCGACCTGACCGCCGCGCAGATCAAGGCGCTCGACGCAGGCTCCTGGTTCGGCCCGCACTATGTCGGCGAGCGGGTGCCGACCCTGGCCGAGCAGCTCGCCGACCTGCGCACCCGGGGCGGCAGCCTGCTGCTGGAGATCAAGGGCAAGCACACCAGGGACGAGGTCGCGACGATCATCCAGGTGATCCGCGACGAGCAGATGATGGGCCGGGTCTTCGTCCAGAGCTTCGAGGTCGACGCCCTGAAGTACACCTACGAACTCGCCCCCGAGCTACCGCTCGGCCTGCTCCGCAGCAGCCTCGACGCCGACCCGGTGGCGATCGCCAGGGAGCTGCACCTGACCGCCTACAACCCGGATGGGAACGCGTTGCTGGCCAAGCCGGAGCTGGTCGCCCCGCTGCACGCCGCCGGGGTCGCCGTGATGGCCTGGACGATGGACTCCGCCGGCCTGTGGCAGCGGCTGGAGCGGATCGGCACCGACGCGATCATCACGAACCGCGCGTCCGAGCTGGTCGGTTGGAACTCGGCGTTCGTGCAGCGGGCTTCCGCCGACCCGACCGTGGAGGTCACGTCGCCGGCCGACGGAGCGCGCCTCGACCGGGCTCAGTCCCCGGTGATCGCGGTCGCCGCGACCAACGCGGACACCGTCACCGTCACCCTCGACGGCAAGAAGTCGGCCGCGGGCCGCAAGCTCGACCTGGGCAGGTTGACCGCGGGCAGGCACACCATCCGCGCCGAGGTCACCGGCCCGGAGGGCACCGCGATCGCGACCAGCACCTTCACCGTGACGGTGAGCCAGGCCGGGCTCGGCTACCTGATCCTCACCTCCGGCGCCGATGCCGCCGCGATCAACGCGATGACCGTCAAGCTGGCCCACGCCCAGTACGCCGAACTGGCCAACTACGTCGACCGGCAGGCCGGCAAGCTGGTGCCGGCCGAGGTGGCCAGCGTCATCGCCGCAGACGCCCGGACCCTCGCGCTGAAGTAGTCCGTCGCACCACTGTGGAGTTCCCCGTCGTCCGCCGGACGGCGGGGACTTCCGTTCTCGACTGCCGTACCCAGAGCCATGCCGTACCCACCGAATGTGAGTCGGTGTTCTACAATCGACGCCGTCCTGCGAGGCGTTCGGAGACACTGCGATCTCCACTCCCCGGGGGCTACTCGGGGGAGGCGCGCATGGACAGCGGGGCTCTGGGCAAGGGGTCGATTCCCGGGCAGATCCGTGGCTGCGCCGCGGGCGTCGTGGACAGAAGCTGGCTGGGCGGATGACCGACGATTCACTGGTCGCGGATGTCACATCCACCCGGGAGGTGTGGACCGGTTCCTCGCTCGCCGACGGCGTCGAGGGGCTCGTGGACGCGATCCGCAGCGAGGGGTGGGTCGACGACCTGCTCGCCGGGGCGGCCTTCGGCCTGGACGTCGTGGCCACGGTGCTCGACCCGTTCAGCGCGTTGCTGGCCAACGGCCTCGGCTGGGCGATGGAGTACTTCGAGCCGCTGCGAGAGATGCTCGACTGGCTGACCGGCATGCCCGATGTGGTCGCCTCACACGCGGCGACGTGGGACAACATGGCCACCCACCTGCAGCGGATGGCAGCTGACCTGCAGACACATCTGGCCGGGGACGTGCCGGACTGGCAGGGGCACGCCGCCCAGGCGTACCAGTCGCTGATGGTGAACAACGTCGACGCGATCGCCGGCCTGGGCGGGACGGCCGCCGCGATGGGGGCCGCCACCCAGGCCGCGGGAAACCTGGTCTCCTTCACCCGCGACATCGTCCGTGACCTCATCGCGGACCTGGTCGCGCGCGTCGTCGTGTGGGCCGTCGAGGCGATCTTCGTGGTCACCATCCCGGTGATCGCCGTGCAGATCGCCGCCGCCGTGCTCAAGTGGGCGGGCCGGATCCTGAGCTACACCACGGCCCTGGTCACCAGCCTCACCAACCTCTCCAAGCTCATCAACGGCTGACCGGGGGGATCGTGGCGAAGCCCAAGGGACCGCACGGCGACGGTGGTGACGGGAGCGATGGCGGCGACGGCGGCGTGCCGCGCCCCAGGAGAAGCCACAACGGCAAGTCCACCACCATCGCGGAGGGCCACCAGGCCATCGCCGAGGCCGCGGCGGACGGCCGACCCGGCGGACCAGGCTCCCGCGACGGCAAGCCCACCGATTCGCAGGGTGACGGATCGGATTCGCGGCGCGCACAGAACGACCCCGAGCTGGGCAAGCACGACAAGAGCACGCTGGAGGAAATCGAGAAGGCGCGCAAAGAGGTCGCCCCGCGACTCCAGGAGCTGGTCGACGAGGCGTGGGACCACGTCGACCAGAACAAGGACGAGATCCTGCAACGGGAGGGCTATCAGCGACAGCGCGAAGAACTCATCGCGAAGGGCTACCCCGACGAGGTGGCGGACCTGATCGTGGAGCGCACCGCGATGGGCACCGAAGCTCACCGCCAACTCGCCAACTCGATCGACGCCGAAGCGAACACCCTGTTCACTGCGGATTCCGGTTTCCGGCTGCGTACCGAAATCGGCTTCGACAGCGCCGGCGTCGAGACTCGGCCGGTACGTGACCAGGAATTCCGGCCCGACGTCATCCTCGAGCGGCAGTACAAGGACCCCGTGACCGGTGACCTCGATTGGGAGGTCGCGCACGCCTACGACCTCAAGACCGGTCTCAAGACCGGCATCGCCCCGGGCTGGGCCAACAACGTGCAGACGACACTGGATCTACCCAACGCACCGGAGGAGCTCCGCCCGACGAAGCGACCATTGGGCGGATAGACTCACCAGGCCTGCACCCGCTGCGAAAGGTTCGTATGTCGTCTGCTGAGAAGGCCCGGCGGTGGCGGCAGATCCTGTCGGAGCTGCGGCCCCAACTGCCGGGAGAGTGGTCCATTCGCGGAACCGGCGTCGGGACGACGCTGGTGCGGGAGCCGCTGGACTGGTCCCTGGCCTGGATCGGCTACTCTGGCTCGCCCACTCGCCCCGTGGGCTGGGTGTCCGCCGGCGTACAGCCCCTCGTGGCACCCTTCACCAGCTGGATCATGACCTACGGCGTCCGGATGGACGAGGTCCGGTCCGGCCCGCGTACGGTGGATCTGCTCTCCGACGCGGCGGCCGATCAGACACGGCAGTTCGTGCTGGAGACCGGCCTGGAGAAGATCGACGGCTGGCCGCCCGAGCGCCTCGCCGACGTGGCCGAGCGGGACTTCGCCCAGGATCCGCGCAAGCGCCGCACGCACTGGCATCAACTACCGGGCTGGCGGGTGGTCAACGGCACGGCGTCGCCCGTCGAGCCCGCGACGCAGCTCGCCGAGCTGTGCCACGAACGGGCCCGCGCGGCGTCCGCCAAGGGCGCGCGGCAGTTGTCGGAGCAGGCCGCATTCTACGAGGGGCTGCGCGAGAGCTGGGACGAGGGCGGACGCGACGCGGCGCTGCGATTCCTGACCGAGCAGCGGGACCAAGCCCTAGCCGCACAGAAACTCGACAAGGTCCTGGCTGCGTAGACCGCCGTGCGGGGGCTTCCCTAAAGCTCCTGGGCAGGGCGAGAGAGCAGGCAGAACTCGTTGCCCTCAGGATCAGCGAGCACGACCCAGCTCACGTCGGAGGGCTGTCCCACGTCGACGCGGCGCGCGCCGAGGGTGAGCAACCGGTCGAGTTCCTCCGCGGTGGTCACACCGTCGGCTCGCAGGTCGAAATGCAACCGGTTCTTGATCACCTTGTCCTCTGGCACCGCCACCACGTCGATCACCGGCCAGGAACGGTCGGCGGCCGCGATGGTGATCACCTCATCGTCCTCATTCACCACCTGCCAGCCGAGAACCGAGCACCAGAAGCCGGCGATGAGTCGTGGTTGGCTGGCGTCGATGGCGATGACGGCAAGACGGCTCGGCATGCCGTCATTCTCGCCCACCTGCGGCGTCGCACCAGCGCGGCGTTCGTCTCGACACAGCGACCAGATCAAGTGCCACGGCGCCCACGACTTCGGTACAGGCGCCAGCGCGCTCAGTGATCGCGGTCCAGCCGCTCCACGACCGCGGCGAGCGCCTCCGGCACTCGGACCTGCACCGTGCCGGCTTCGCCGGCCACGATGCGTACCGGATGGAACTCGCCGTCGTGCCACCAGAAGATCTCGTCGGAGCAACGGTCGTCCGCCGCGGTGAACATGGACATGGCCAGGCGTTGCAGTGCCACGGCGCTGTCGTTCACCGGGGCATCCACGCGGTGCAGCAGCACCGCGCTGTAGCGCGGCGCCGCGACCAGCGCGCCGTACTCGGCGGCGTCCGGCAGGAAACGCTTGAGCGACATGAGCGCGGTCGTGACGAAGGGGTTGCCGTCCGCGGCCAGCAGGCGAACCGACCCACCCCCCGGCATCGCGTGATCGCGTATGTCGAGCGCGGCCAGCTCGTGCTGCACGGTCTGCCGCACGGCGAGGCGGATCAACTCCACGGGCTCGCGTCCGAGCTGCCCTGCCTGGGCGATGGTGAGCATCTCCAGGCGATCGGACCGGTTGATCACGACGGCCGCGGTGAAATGCTCGCCGAACGGCATCGCGAGGTAACTGTTGGCCTCCGCGGTCGCGGCCGCCGGGGTGAGGCGTAGCCGGAGCTGCCCGACGTCGGCCGGCCCGAGTTCGTCGGGGGTGACCCGCGCGGGCAACTGGCGGCGGATCCCCGCGACCCAGTCGGCCAGCAGGTCGGGCCACATCTGGCGGGGCTGATCCAGACAGAGGCGCAGCAGCGGAACCAGGGAGACACGGGCCCGACCGCCGGGTACGGCGATGATGACCTCATCGGTGTCCGGCGCGACGCGGGCTCCCGGCATGAGGATCGGCAGCGCATCCTCGGCCAGTGCGCGGACGTTGCCCATCAGGTCTACGTTCTGCGACGACGCCACATTGCATTCATACCATCGCCGTACGACGACAGCGACGTCCGCCGGTCGGGAACTAGGGTGGCGCCATGGCGGCCCGCGAAGCTCCCGAGAAGATCGCCCGCACCCGGACAGTCACTGCGGACGCGGTCCTGGGCAACCGCGTCGACCTGCACGGCTACCCCTACCGGTTGCTGTCCGTCGTCTCCCATGGCGTCGGCGGCGACGCGGTCACCCAGGCCATCGCCGCCGCGGAGGTCCTGGAGACGTTCGGCTGGGAACTCGTGACGGTCTCCGAGTTCGGGAGCAGCAGGATGGTGTACGCCGTGCTGAGGCGCGTCGCGGGACCGGGGCCGGTGGGTGTGCCACCAGGACCGGCCCCGCTACCCCGCTACCCGGACGGGTTCCGACCCGCTTAGCGGCCCGAGGCGTAGAGGACGGTGACCTCGCCCTCGTTGACCACGTGGCTGGGTGAGGACAACTCTTGTTCACGGTCTGCTGGCGGCGCGGGTTGGCCAGGGTGCGTGCCGCCGGTGCCGGTCATCAGATGGATGGCGCCACTGTCGTGCTCGGCGTTCAGCTCGCCGGCCCGCCCTCGTGACGACGCCCGGGATCCCGACGGTACTCGGGGCGCAGCTTCGCGCTGGCGAACGCCGCCTTCACCGCCGCCGAGAGCGCGGTGATGTCGTACGCGCCGTGGTGGCGCCGGCCGTTGATGAAGAAGGTCGGGGTCCCGGTGACGCCGCTCAGGTCGGCAGAGTCGACGTCCTCGGCGATCCGGTCGACGGCCTCGCGCTCGACCATGTGCTCCCGGAACCGGTCTAGGTCAAGGCCAAGCCGTTCGGCGTAGCCGAGCAGGTCGGTGGGATTGAGCGCGTCCTGGTGTACGAGGAGCAGGTCGTGCATCTCCCAGAACGCGCCCTGTTCGCTCGCCGCCTCGGCCGCCTCGGCGGCGAGCTGGGCATGCGGGTGGACGTCGGTGAGCGGCAGGTGCCGCCAGACGTAGCGGATGTTGGCGAAGTCGGCCAGCAGTTCCCGGACCACCGGCTCGGCCTGCCCGCAGTAGGGGCACTCGAAGTCGCCGTACTCCACGACCGTCACCGGCGCCTCGCGCGGCCCGCGCATGTGGTCGCGCTCCGGATCGACCGGAAGCATCAGGTCGACGATGCCCTCGGCGACGCCCAACAGGGCACGGGCACGCCGCACCGGTGACAGCCGGGCAGCGGCGCGGAACACCAGCCAGGTGATGACGGACGCACCGATCGTCGCGACGAGGATGCCGAGTTTCGCCTCCTCCAGGGCGGGGCCGTGCAGCGCGTGGGTGGCGATCAGCAGCGCCACGGTGAACCCGATGCCGGAGACCGTGCCGACCCCGGCGACGGCGAGCCAGCCGACCGGTGGCCGGAACCGGTTGCCGCTCAGCCGTGCCACCAACCACGAGGTGGCTACGATGCCGGCCGGCTTGCCGATGACGTACGCCGCCACGATGCCGAGGGTGACCGAGGAGGTCACGGCCCTGGCCAGCAGATCGCCGTCGATCACGATCCCGACGTTCGCCAGCGCGAAGAGCGGCACGACCACGTAACTCGCCCACGGATGGTAGATGTTCTGCAACCGCTCGTTCGGCGACAGGGCCGAGGCGAGCCCGGCCTGGGCCGAACGGGCGAGCTGCGGGGTGGGTTGTTCCCGGAAGAGGCGGAACTGGTCGCTCGCCCGCTGCAGTTCGGTCCGACCGGGCGCGTAGGCGTAGGTGAGCAGTCCCATCACCAGACCCACCACGACCGGGTCGACACCGGACTCCGAGACCGCGACCCAGGCCGCCACCCCCAGCAGCGCGTAGACCGGGCCGAACCGCACGCCGCCAGCCCGGACGAGCAGGACGAGGCCGAAGATTCCCGCCGCGACGATCAGCGCCGTCGACGAAGGATGTTCCGGATAGGCGATCGCCAGCACCGCGATCGCGACCAGGTCGTCGATGACGGAGACCGTCAGCAGGAAACCCCGCAACCGATCCGAGAAGCGCGGCCCGAAGACTGCCAGCGCGCCGAGCGCGAGCGCCGTGTCGGTGGCCATCACCGCTCCCCAACCCGCGGCGGTGGTGTGGCCGGCGTTGAACGCGAGGTAGATCAGGATCGGCAGGAGCATGCCGCCGAGCCCGGCCAACATCGGCAACGCCAGCCGACGCCGCTCGCGCAGCTCTCCGATGTCGAACTCCCGGCGCAGCTCCAGCCCGGCGACCAGGAAGAAGAACGTCATGAGGCCGCTGTTGATCCAGGTACGCAGGTCGTGAGACACGGGCCAGTCGCCGAGCTGGACGGTGAGCGACGTGCTCCAGAGCGACTCGTACGACGACATGTGCAGGTTGGCCCACAGGAGCGCCACCACCGCGGCGACCAGCACCACCCGTGCGCCGCCGGTCTCGGTGCGCAGGAACGCGCGCAGCGGAGCGTTGAGGCGGCCGGCCCAGGCGGTCCGGTCGGACCATCGGTGCGGGTTGTCACTCGTCACGTGGACAATCCTGCTGGACCGGATCGCCAGCCGGTCCGGATTCGGGCACAAGGCGGCCGGCCGGTCGTGAAGGCCTGGCGGTCCGGCGGCCGCGGGTTCTGGGTGAAAGCGCGTGCATCCCATTCGTCGGTGCGGTTTCCTGACGCTTATGGCAGAGGCGCTTCTCACCGTCGGCCATGGCACCGCAAGCCAGGCGGACCTCACCAGCCTGCTGCTCGACGCGGGAGCGACCCGGCTGGTCGACGTGCGGCGCTATCCCGGCAGCCGTGCCCATCCGCACGTCAGCCGCGACGCTCTGGCCCAATGGCTGCCGGCGGTCGGCCTGGACTACCGGTGGGCGGAGCAGCTCGGCGGACGCCGGCGCGTGCCGGCCGATTCGCCCGACCGGTGGTGGCAGGTCGAGGCGTTCCGCGGCTACGCCGCCCACATGCGTACCCCGGAGTTCCTCGAAGCCGTCGACGACCTGCTCGCCGAGGCGCAGGATTCGCGTGTAGCGATCATGTGCAGTGAGAGCCTGTGGTGGCGCTGTCACAGGCGCTTGATCGCCGACTTCCTCGTCCGCGCCCGCGACATCCCGGTGTGCCACCTCGACCACCGCGGCCGGCTCGTTGCGCACACCGTCGCCGCCGGAGCACGGCTGACCCCCGACCGGGTACTCGTCTATGACCTGCAGTGAGACGAACGGACCGTGCCGATCTGCGATCGGACCCGCGCAGAAGCGTCACCAGGTGCACGATGCTGCTCCACCTGGGTTCTATGTCCCGTCGAGACTCTCCTACTCCTCCTCGGCGAACACGACCGCGCGGCGCTCGCGAATCGTCGGGAGGACGGCGACGACGAGCGCTGCCACGGCCAGGGCCAGGAGCACCGCGGAGATCGGTCGGGTCAGAAAGACCGACGCGTCGCCGCGGGAGATGATGAGCGCGCGCCGCAGGTTCTCCTCGAGCAGCGGGCCGAGGACGAAGCCGAGCAGCAGGGGCGCCGGCTCGCAGCCGCACTTGATCAGGATGTAGCCCAGGATCCCGAAGAACACGATCGCGTAGACGTCGTACGCGTTGAAGCTCAGCGAGTAGGTGCCGATCGCGGCGAACAGGATGATCATCGGGAACAGCACCTGGTACGGGATGCGCAGCATGCGCACCCAGATGCCGATCAGCGGCAGGTTCAGCAGTACGAGCAGCACGTTTCCGATCCACATCGACGCGATCAGGCCCCAGAACAGCGCCGGCTCGTCGGTGATGACGTTCGGGCCGGGGGTGATGCCGTGGACGATGAACGCGCCGACCATCAGCGCCATCACCGGGTGGGCGGGCAGGCCCAGGGTGAGCAGCGGGATGAACGACGTCTGCGCGGCGGCGTTGTTCGCCGACTCGGGGCCGGCGACGCCCTCGATCGCGCCGCGCCCGAACTCCTGCTGCCGCTTCGAGATCCGCTTCTCGACGGCGTACGAGGTGAACGAAGCCAGCACGTGGCCACCGCCGGGCAGGACACCGAGCGCGGCGCCGAGACCAGTACCCCGCAGGATCGGGCCGACGATCCGGCGCCGGTCCTCGCGGGTCGGCCACAGGTTCTTCACCTTGCTGACGACCGCCGTGCGGGACTGCTCGTTCTCCAGGTTGCGCAGGATCTCGGCCACCCCGAACATGCCGACGGCGACCGACACGAAGTCGAGGCCGCCGTACAGCTCGCGCTGGTCGAACACGAACCGGGGCGTGCCGGTGTAGAGGTCCTGACCGGCCGTGCCGAGCAGCACGCCGAGCGCGATCATCGCCAGGGCCTTGAGCGCCGTGCCGCGCGCCAGCGCGATCGACACGATCAGGCCGAGCAGCACCAGCGAGAAGTAGTCGGCCGGGCCGAACTTCAACGCGACGTTGGCAAGCGGTGGGGCCGCGACGGCCAGCGCGACGGTGGCCACCGTACCCGCGATGAAGGACCCGACCGCGGCGGCGGCCAGCGCCGGGCCGGCCCGGCCCTGCCGGGCCATCTCGTGCCCGTCCAGCGCGGTGACCGCCGCCGACGACTCACCGGGCAGGTTGATCAGGATGGCGGTCGTCGAGCCGCCGTACTGTGCGCCGTAGTAGATGCCGGCCAGCATGATCAGCGCCGTCACCGGCTCGAAGCTGAACGTGATCGGCAGCAGCATCGCCACCGTCGCCGTCGGTCCGATGCCGGGCAGCACGCCGACCGCGGTCCCGAGCAGCACTCCCACGAAGCAGTAGAGGACGTTCTGGACCAGGAGGGCCGTCGAGAAGCCCAGCGCGAGGTTGTCGAGGAGTTCCATGCCTCAATCCGGATGCCGCCGCGTCAGAACCCCAGCCACGGGCCCCATAGCGGGATCCGCAGCTGCAGTCCGACGACGAAGATGAGCGTGCTGGCCACGGTCAGCCCGGCGGCCACGGCCACGGCCGTGAGCAGCCGTACACGTGAGCTGGCCAGCGTGGTGAGCAGGGCGGTCACCGCCGACGTCGGTACGAATCCGAGGCGCCGGACGGTGAATCCGAAGAACAGGACCGCGAGCACGATGACGGCGACCGCACGCCAGGGAACCGGTCCGAACGAGACCACCTCGCCGGCGATGAGCCCCTTGATGACGATCGCCAGGCCCAGGACGGCCACGGTCGCGCCGACCAGCAGCGGGAAGGCGCCGGGGCCCATCCGCAGTGGGGTGCCCAGCTCGTAGCCGAGCGACCCCAGCGCGAACGCGCCACCGATCAGGACGAAGATTCCCCCGGCGAGGACGTCCGGGAAGGACCGGCGGCGTTCCACCTCAGGAGACCTTGACCCCGGCGTCGGCGATGATCTTCGCCCAGGTACCGAGCTGCTCCTCAAGCTTGGCCCGGTGCGCCTGCGGGGTGGCGTCCTGGGCCGGGACCGGCGCGGTGCCGAGCTTGGCCATCTGGTCGACGACGCCTTGGTCGGCCAGTGCCACCTTCAGCGCCTCGGACAGCTTCTGGACGATCTCCTGCGGCGTGCCGGCCGGGACGTAGAGACCGTGCCACACGCTGACCTGGAGCTGGGGCAGCCCGGCTTCGGCCGTGGTGGGCAGGTCGGGCAGGCTCTTCACCCGCTCCGGCGTGGTGACCGCGTACGCCTTCACCTCGCCCGCGGCGATCTGGCCGCTGGTGTTGGTCGTCTGGTCGCACATGAAATCGACCTGGCCGCCGACGAGGTCGGTCAGGGCAGGGCCAGTGCCTTCGTACGGGACCTCCTGGAGCTTGACCCCTGCGGCGGTCTGGAACAGCAGGCCGCACAGGTGGGACGCGGCGCCGATGCCGGCGTTGGCCAGCGTGACCTTGTTGGCGTTCGCCTTCACGTGGGTCACGAGGTCCTGGAGTGTCGCCGGCGCGAAGTCCTTGCGGGCGACGACCGTCATCGGCACCTCGGTGACGAGCCCGACCATCTCGAAGTCCTCGAGCGGCTGGTAGCCCAGGCTCTTGTACAGGGCGGGCGCCGTTGACATACCGATGTGGTGCATGAGCACGGTGTAGCCGTCCGGCTCGGCCCGCGCGACCTCGCCGGCGCCGACCGTGCCGCCGGCGCCCTCGACGTTCTGGACGACGATCTTGGCGCCGAGCTTGGCGGCCATCGGCTCGGCGATCATGCGGGTGACGGTGTCGGTCGGGCCGCCCGCGCTGAACGGCACGACGATCGTGATGTTCTGGTCCGGGTAGCTTTCGGCGTCGCCTCCGCCGGCGGCGCCTCCGTTGCCGGAACAGGCGGCGACGAGCGAGACGACGCCGATCGCGGCGATGATCCGCGCGGTGGCCCGGTACCTGCTGGTCGTTTTCATACAGCGGCCTCCTCATCGGCGCATGCACATTCCTCGGTGAATGAGTGGCCCCAGTCTCGGCTGGCCGGGACGCGGATGGTGTCAGAGAAATCCCAAGAACTCGCGGGCTGACACGAACGCCGGCCCGGGCCGTACAATCCGCCGGTATGCGGATAACCGTCATCGAGGATGACGACCGCGTGGCGCGGGGTCTGGTGACCGTCCTGACCCAGGCGGGCTTCGAGGTTCACCGCATCGCCACCGCCGCGGAGGCCGTGCGTGCCGCGCCGTCCGACGTGGTCCTCGTCGACCTGGGTCTACCCGACGGCGACGGGCTCGACGTGATTCGGAGGCTGCGGGACCACCCGCAGACCGCCGTCATCGCGGTGACCGCGCGATCCGAGGAGTACGAGCGGGTCCGTGGCCTGCGCGCCGGCGCCGACGACTACATCGTCAAGCCGTTCGGCATCCCTGAGTTGCTCGCCCGGATCGACGCCGTCCTGCGACGCACCCGGGCCGCCCGTGCCCTCAGCCACTCGGACGAGCCGCTCCTGCTCGGCCCCATGCGGATCGGCGTCGGCACCCGCGAGGTCACCGTCGACGGCACGCCCGTGCCGTTGACCCGCAAGGAGTTCGAGCTGCTCCTGCTCCTGGCCCGGCGGGCGCCCAACGTGGTCAGCCGCGACGTCATCCTCGACCAGATCTGGGGCGCGACCTGGGAGTCGTCGAGTCGCACCCTGGACACCCACATCGCGGCGTTACGGCACAAGCTGGGACCGGACGTGGTCATCCGCACGATCCACGGCGTCGGCTATCGGCTCCTGGCCGACCAGCCGGAGCTGATCGGCTGACGCGCCGTGCACCGCCGCCTGCTCGTCGTCCTGGTTCCCCTCGCGGTGCTACTCGTCGCGGCACTCGGGGTGCCGCTCAGCGTCACCGTGGCCGAACGGGAGATGCAGGAGACGTACGTCAACCGGCTCAACGACGTCGGCCGGTTCGCCTCGCTGGCCGAGACCGCGCTGTCGACAGGGCGGACCGAGGCGCTGCAGCAGGAGCTGACGCGCTACCACGAGCTCTACGGCATCCCGGTCGCGCTGATCGACACGTCGGGCGAGGTGCTGCTCGGACCGGCCGGTGCGTACCAGGAGGCGGCGCGCGCCGAGCCGGCGTTGCCCCGGATCGTGACCGCGGCGCTGGCCGGGGCGCGGTCCGAACCGTCCTGGGAATGGGCGCCGTGGGACGACTCCGCACTCGTTGTGGCCGAGCCGGTGGGCCGGGACAGTGAGGTCGTCGGCGCCGTCGTGACGATCTCCGACCTGTCGAAGACACGCGAACTCATCCTCGTACGCTGGGCCCGGCTCGCCGGGCTCGGGCTGCTGCCGTTGATCGCACTGGCGGCCGTCGCCTGGCCGGTATCGGCGTGGGTGCTGCGGCCGGTGCGAAAACTGGACGCGGCGACCTCGCGGATCTCCGAGGGCGACCTGACGATCCGCGCCGACGCCGAGGCCGGCCCGGTGGAGCTGCGTCGGCTGGCGGAGTCGTTCAACACCATGATGGACGCCGTCGAGAACGCCGTGCAGCGGCAGCGGGCGTTCGTGTCCGACGCGTCGCACCAGTTGCGCAACCCGTTGACCAGCCTCCGGCTCGCGGTGGAGAGCCTCGCACCACACCTGCGGCCCGAGGGCGACGGGCAGCAGGTGTACGACGTCGCCGT
Organism: Micromonospora sp. NPDC051006; assembly: GCF_044456245.1. Lineage (NCBI taxonomy): Bacteria > Bacillati > Actinomycetota > Actinomycetes > Micromonosporales > Micromonosporaceae > Micromonospora > Micromonospora sp. NPDC051006. The sequence continues at coordinate 2,409 of NZ_JBITFP010000004.1, read as the reverse complement.
CGACGAGCTGAAGGCGATGCAGCGGATGCTGAACTCGCTGCAGGCCAGCGCGCGGATGGAGAGCATGCGGAAGGCGTCGCCGGTGGATCTCGACGAGGTGCTGGCGACCCGGGTGGACCGGTGGCGGGCATTGACAGCCACAGCGGGGCAGACACTGGCCGTCGACGTGCCGCCGGGGCTGCGGTTGCTGGAGCCGCCGGGCGGACTGGGCAGCGTCCTGGACGAGCTGATCAGCAACGCGTTACGGCTGTCGGACGCGAAGGTCGTGGAGGTGACCGCCCGAGTTGTCCCCGGTGATACGAACACCGGACACCGCAACGACCCCGAGGCCGGTGGCGTGGTTGCGCTCGCTGTCCGTGACGACGGCCAGGGAATCGACGTTTCCGAGCGGGCCCAGGCGCTACGACGGTTCTGGCGATCGCCGCGGCACCAGAACGTGACCGGGACCGGCCTGGGACTGGCGATCTGCGCCGACCTGGTCGCGGCGGCCGGGGGCGAGCTGCGGTTGGAGGAGGGCCTGCCGCGTCCGGACGGGTCCGGGCACGGGTTCGCCGCGGTGGTTGCGTTGCCGCGCGTTCCGCAGGTGACGTCGTCGTCCAACGCCCCGGCTCCGTCGCCGGTCTGAGGACCCGGTCCCGTTGTCGGCCTGGCTGTCCCGGGTCAGCGCTTGCGGTCGCGGAACCAGGCCGCCGCGCCCGGATGGAGCGGGACCGATGCGGTGGAGATCCCGGTACGCACGTTGATCTGCCACGCTTCGGGAAGGGCTTCGGCGCCGTCGCGGCCGGCGGAGGTGATCGTGCCGGTGTGCGTGAAGATGGTGTCGGTGATGGCGTAGACCAGGTCATCGGGCAGGTCGTTGCGCGCGAGCAGCACGTTCGGCACGGCGACGGTGCGGGTGGCCGGGACGCCGGCGTAGGCAGTCGCGTGGATCATGGCCGGAGCGTAGGGACCCGGGTACGCAGTGAAGAGCGCGTCCGCCTGTGCGTCCATCGGGATCAGCCGGATCGGGTGCCGCTGCGCCAGCTCGGTGATGGCCGGTGTCGGGACCCCGGTCAGGGAGAACATCGCGTCGATCGTGCCGTCGCGCAGCGCCGCCGCCGATTCGGCCTGGCTGAGGTACCGGCCGTCGGCCTTCACCGGGCCGAGTTCCAGAACCCGCAGCGACGTGAACTCTGTGCCCGAGTCGTGGGCACCGAGGGATATGCGTTTGCCCTCAAGATCCCGGAACTCGTCGATCGCCGAACCGGCCATGACCACGAGATGCAGGTGACTGTCGTAGAGCCGGCATATCGCCGAGAGCCCCTCGGGCGCGCTGCCGTCGGTCGTGATCAGCGCATCCAGGCTCGTCAGCCCCAGGTGCACCTCGCCGGCCCGCAGCATCCGGATGTTGTCGGTGGACGCGCCACTCGGCACGGTGGTCACCGTGGCACCCGGCACCTGCTCGGAGATGTGTTCGGCCAGCGCACCGCCGATGCGCCGGTAGACCGCCCCCGCCGGCCCGGTGGCCAGTCGCAGGTGGACCTTGTCGGCCTCGGGCTGCTCTGAGCAACCGACGAGTAGCCCTCCGGCAGCCAGGAACACTGCCCGCCGGCTGAACCGCACCTGCGGGTTCAGCACCATGCCGAGATGATACGGACGGTGGCCTCCCCGAAGCCAAGCAACTCGACCGGCTCCAGTCAGCACCAGGGTCGGCACGGGGCGCGGGATGGGCGCGCCGCGGGACCTACAGGCGGTAACCTCGTGCAGCGCACTCCTGACCGGATCGTGAGGCCTGCGATGATTCCCAGGTCATCGGGCCCAGAATTTCGTTCCAGCTGTCGATCTGCCACCCTCCCGGCTCGTCGTGATGTAGAGGCCACCACAGAGGGGCCGGCACACGATGGGATATGAGATATGGCTAAGTACATGATCCTCATTTACGGCGACGCTCAGCAGTGGGACGCGATGACCGACGAGCAGTGGAAGGCACACGACGCCGCCCACGAGGCGTTCGTGGCCAAAGCCGGCTCGCGGATCATCGACGGGCAACAGCTGGAGCTGGCGCCCACGGCCACCTCGTTGCGCTCGGACGCGCTCGGCCAGATCATCACGACGGACGGGCCGTTCCTGGAAACCAAGGAAGCACTCGGCGGCTACTACCTGCTCGAGGCAGCCGACCTGGACGAGGTTCTGTCTGTGGTGACGCTGCTTCCCGAGGTGCACGCGACACACAGCGGTGTGGAAATCCGTCCGGTGGTCGACCACGGATGAAGTGGCTAACCACGGATGAACGATGAGGTCGTGGGGGGGGGGGGGGCGGGGGCCCCCCCCCCCCCGGGGCCCGGGGCCCCCCCCCCCCCCCCGGGCCCCCCCCCCCCCCCCCCCCGGGGGTGGGCCCCCGGCCCGGGCGCGCAGGGCCAGGTGGACCGG